>CAZPVB010000195.1:0-6933 GCA_964589855.1 uncultured Bacteroidales bacterium | reverse complement strand
AAGGGTTTACGAGAGAAAAAATCCGCTATCATCCGCGATTTGCTTCAGCAATCCGTGGCATCCGTGTTCCAAAACATAGGATATAGAACGCCGATAAACGCAGATGCGAGCACCGCGGATGAGCGCAGAAAAATGAATCCTCTCTCTTAAGACCAACCGCTTTAAGGATCAGAGACTGCTTAAAGGGTTTACGAGGGAAAAAAAATCCGCTACGATCCGCGATTTGCTTCAGCAATCCGCGGCATCCGCGTTCCAAAACAAAAGATATAGAACGCTGATAAACGCCGATGCAAGCAACGCGGATGGATGCAGAAAAATTGAATCCATCTTATTAAAACCAACCGCTTTAAGGGTCAGAGACCGCTTAAAGGGTTTTCGAGGGAAAAAAATCCGCTACCATCCACGATTTGCTTCAGCAATCCGTGGCATCCGCGTTCCATCAAAATAAAAAAAACCAACTGAAAAACAAACTTTCTTAACACCATGTCTATCAAACAACTAAAATCATCTTTCCCCCTTATTTGTGTTTTCATCACATTCCTTTTTTTTATAAGGTACCATCATGGACACGCACAATCCTTCGCCGACCGGTTCAGTGCCGATATATCGGTTTATTCCACTTTTGGCAGTGAGAAGGAGCAGAGTTTCTGGCTGACGCGCAACCGGTTTGACATATTCGACCAGGAGAGTGCAAATGGATTGACCATTCTTTCGGGCAAACTGGAAACCAATCCGGAACGAATCTTTGATCTGGGTGGAAAGTTGGATGTGGTGGCAAGGGCATCAGCTGATGAAAAGGTTTTCCTGCAGGAGGCATACATTGAAGCCAGAGCAGGTTACATTAGCATTATTGCCGGGCGAAAGAACAATCTGCTGGGTCATCCATACGAAAACCTCTCCACCGGTTCGATGGTTATGAGCAGAAATGTAAGACCAATGCCCCGTATTTCCATATCTGTACCCGAATTTGAGGAAATACCGTTAACGGGGGGATGGCTGGAGTATAAAGGGCATTTTGCCCACGGGTGGTTTGATGATGAACGTTATGTTGACAATCCCTATTTTCACGATAAATCTGCTTACCTCAGAACGGGTTCAGATACAGGATACTCCTTTTATGTGGGGTTGGTACACCTGGCAATTTGGGGTGGAACATCACCGGTACACGATGAATTACCGGATGATTTTGAAGATTTTTTAAGGGTAGTGACCATAAGAGCGGGAGATGAAGATTCGCCTTCTAATGAGCGCCTCAACAAACTAGGGTTTCATACCGGTATCTACGATGTTGGTTTTGTGATACCCATCAAAGAAACCGATCTGCATTTTTATTATCAGCACCTGTTTACCGACGGATCGGGACAAAGATTCAGAAATTTTGGTGATGGTTTGTTTGGTTTGCTGGTGAAAGATCCCATCGCACAAACATGGATCACCTCTGTTTTATTTGAATATTCTGATACACGAAAACAATCGGGTCCAGGCATGTCTGACAAAAGTGGTGGGGATTGGCCCTGGTTCTGCGAAGAGCGAAACTGCGGTGAACGATACATGGGCAGAGATAATTATTTGAACAACGGCATCTATCGGTCAGGATTGTCCTACCAGGGAAACTCAATGGGAAGTCCGTTTTTTTTAACAACAGAACAATTGTCCAGGATCAATCCGGATGCAAACCCTTACAGTTCACAACAATTTGCGAGCAACCGCAACCTTTCCTACCATCTCGGGGTAGAAGGGTTCTTTTCAGAACAGGTCGGATACCGTTTTTTATCCTCTTATGTGAGGTACTTTGGCACCTACACAGGTTTAAACCTGGGGACCCCCTGGGGCAGTCGTAACCCTGATCTGAACCAGGAGGATTATTTTTTCAATCCTTCGCGCAATCAGTGGTATTTTATGTTCGAGACACATTGGCAACCGTCACAAATGGAAAATATCCGGTTTACAGCAACCCTTGCCGCTGATCATGGGCACCTCTACAACAATGTGGGGATGCTTCTAAGTATGAACTGGAAACTGAAATAACAGATCCAAATCTACATGTTATAACATAAGAAGAATTTTTATATTCTTTCGAAGAGGAGGACAACATTGAATTGATCCTCCCTGTTTCTTTACTACTAAAATATATCACATTCCCAAAAAACGAACTATGCAATCAAAGAGCTACCTGTTTTTCTTCCTTCTGATCATCATCATAGAACCGGCTTATACCCAACAGTTTTTCTATACCGGCAATACGGCAGACCTGGACACCACGCCCGAATTTGGCATTCTGCTTGCCGGTGGTGGTAGCGATAATGATGATGGGATGCAGTGGCTGGCAACAAGAGCCAACGGTGGCGATGTAGTTGTTTTGCGTGCATCGGGCAGCGATGGATACAATGATTATATCTATTCAGAACTGGGGGTTGATTTGAATTCTGTCACTTCCATCCTGATTGTGGGCAGCGATGAAGCCGATACCGATACAGTTTGCCAGACCGTGGCAAACGCAGAGATGATCTTTATTGCCGGAGGCGACCAGTGGTATTATTATGATGAATGGAAAAACACCTGTCTGCAAGCTGCCCTCAATGCGCATGTATCCGACATGAAACCCATCGGAGGCACCAGTGCCGGTCTGGCAGTGCTGGGCGAGGTGGTATTTACTGCTGAGGAAGGTTCGGTTGTATCAGAAGAGGCACTTGGAAATCCCTACCATTACCGGGTTACCCTTGCCAACGATTTCCTGGAGGTTCCCTGGATGGAAAATATTATTACCGATTCACATTATCATCAACGCGACCGGGAGGGGCGGCATATGGCATTTTTAGCGCGTATAAGAAAAGATTGGGACATGCCCGCATTCGGAATAGGTGTGAATGAATACACCGCTGTGGCTGTGGATGAAAATGGGTTTGCAAGGGTATATGGTGACCCGGACTACGATGATAAAGCTTATTTCCTTCGCTCCAATGCTCTGCCCGAAGTGTGCGAAAACGGTGAACCTCTTCATTGGGACAACAACGGGCAGGCAGTAACCGCTTATGTAATATCGGGAAACCATGAAGCCAATAATTTGTTTGACCTCAACAGCCGGCATACAGGTATTGGTGGCGAATGGCAGTACTGGACAGTGATCAATGGTGAACTGAGTATTGAAACAGATGTGGATGTGTCGGTTCCGGCAGCAAATCAGGAAAAACAGGTAGTTATATTTCCCAATCCCGCAGAAGAACAACTGAATATCCGGTTGAAAAATAATGTGTCGGAAGAAAAAAATCTCCTCCTACAGATCAAAGATATTACGGGCAAAACAGTAACAGAAAGGAAGATGAATATGAGACCGGTTTTTAAACAGGATATTTCATGGTTGACACCGGGAATTTACATGATCTTTGTTCGCAGTAAGGATTATCTTTTGGCCAAAGAGGTCATCATCAAGAAGAAGTAGTGCAGAAAAAAATTACATGATCATGCCGGCAGCCAGGGTTTCATGGGTTCCTTCATCCACAAGTATCACACTTCCGGTTATCCGGTTTTCGGCGTATTTATCGAATACGAGGGGTTGGGTAGTTTTCAGTGTGATGCTGGCAATATCATTCATACCCACTTCTTCGTTTCCGGGCATTTTATCCAGGGTATTTACATCAACCTTATAGTTTACTTTTTTGATCATGCATTTGGCATCCAATGTGGTATGCTTAATGAGATATTTTTTTCTTACCTGAAGTTTCTGGATATTCATCCAGCACACCATCATTTCTACATCTTGCCCAACCGAAACCTGGGTATCTTCCCCCACGATCATATCTCCTCTGCTGACATCAATATCATCTTCCAGGGTAATGCTTACAGACATGGGGGTAAATGCCTCTTCCATATCTCCCCGGCTACCTTCAATTGTTTTGATTCTGGAGGTGTATCCGGAGGGGAAAACCTTAACCGGATCTCCTTTTTTCATTACCCCACCGGCAATTCTTCCTGAATAGCCGCGGTAGTCATGATATTCTTCATTATTAGGACGCAATACGTATTGCACAGGAAAGCGGGTATCTTTCAGGTTTAGGTCGCTGCCAATGTGGATATTTTCAAGCAGATGCAGCAAAGAAGGACCCTGGTACCACTCCATTGTCTGTGTCTTTTCTACAATGTTGTCACCATACAATGCACTGATGGGCAAAAATCGAATATCCTGCACATCGAGTTTGGAGGCAAAATCCTGAAATTGTCTTTTGATATCTTCAAACACCTCCTGCTTATAATCCATCAAATCCATTTTATTGATACAGATAACCATGTGAGGTATCTTAAGCAGGGAAGCAATATAGGCGTGCCTTTTGGTTTGTTCTATCACCCCTTTTCTTGCATCAATCAGGATGATGGCCAGATTGGCGGTGGAAGCACCGGTTACCATATTCCGTGTGTATTGAATATGACCAGGTGTGTCTGCGATAATAAATTTTCTTTTGGGAGTAGCAAAATAGCGATACGCCACATCAATCGTAATGCCTTGTTCGCGTTCGGCCCTCAACCCATCGGTCAAAAAAGCAAGATTAACAGTTTCCTCCCCCCTTCTCTCACTGGTTTGCCTGATAGACTCATACTGATCTTCAAAAATAGACTTGCTATCATAGAGAAGCCGACCTATCAGCGTACTTTTCCCGTCATCTACACTCCCGGCGGTGGTAAACCGCAGCAGCTCCATATCTAAATAACCATTACCGTTAGAATTGCTCATTTTTATGTTTTGATATTTTTTTCAGTGTATAAAACAATCAGATCATTTGTTTTATTTGGGGAATTCATCCCCTGATAACCAAATAATCAATGATGTAATTAAAATATTTTTTACCATTTGCATCAAAAGGGTGGGTAGATTGAGGTTAAAAATATCCTTCTTTTTTTCTGTCTTCCATAGAAGTTTCAGAAGTTTTATCGTCGGCACGTGCACCGCGTTCGGTTACTCTGGCAGCAGCTACTTCCAGGATGATATCCTCGATGCTTGCAGCAGCAGAAAGGCAGGCACCTGTGCAACTCATATCCCCGATGGTACGGAAGCGCACGTGTTGTTTCTCCCATTTTTCCGACTCATTCAGCGATATAAATTCGCTTTTTGCCAGCAATACACCCTTTCGGTTCACAATTTCACGTGCGTGGGAAAAGTACAAGGGGGGCATTTCAATGTTTTCAAGCAACACATATTGCCAAACATCCATTTCGGTCCAGTTGCTCAGGGGAAAAACCCTGAAATGTTCACCAGGTTTCTTTTTTCCGTTAAAGATATTCCATAATTCCGGGCGTTGATTTTTGGGGTCCCATTGGCCAAACTCATCTCTGTGTGAGAAAAATCGTTCTTTCGCTCTGGCTTTTTCTTCGTCGCGGCGCCCTCCGCCCAAGGCTGCATCAAAACCATATTCCTCTAAGGTATCCAGCAGTGTAACAGTTTGCAAAATATTCCGACTTCCATTTACCACTTTATCTTCATGGGCTCGCCCGTTATTGATCGAATCCTGTACGCTTCCTACTATAAGTTTAGCGCCAATCTTTTTTATCAGCTCATCGCGAAACTTCAAAGTTTCCGGGAAATTATGCCCGGTATCGATATGCAAAAGGGGGAAGGGAATTTTGGCAGGACGAAAGGCTTTGATCGCCAAATGCAACATTACGATGGAGTCTTTGCCTCCTGAGAAGAGCAGTACGGGATTTTCAAATTGTGCAGCAACCTCTCTGATCACGAAAATAGATTCCGATTCCAGTTCTCTTAAGTGATTCAGGTTGTATGATGCCATATAGGTTTCTGATTTTTATGTATACTGTAAAAGTAATGATAACATTTTTTCTAATCAGTATCAGAACTTTTTAGGATTAACCAACTGTTTTATACCGTATTCAAAACAATTTGCAAAAGTATAAAAATCTGCATAATTCCGGTTTTTAAAATTCATAATTATTGTAAGAAAAAAGTAATTTTTTATCATTTATAGATATGAACCGAACCATGACAATACTATTGAAAAATATTAGGATGATCAGATTTCGCAGCATGGCAAAAACTACCATAAAGTATTTTGGCGAGCTCCCCCGTAAGAAAAGAACGGGGATGGCAATTATAAACAGATAAATAACATCTTGTAACGCAAAACCTTGTTGTTTGTTTATCATTTACCAACAAGTCTTTCCATTCTTACACGAAAATCCGATCTGTATCGTTTTACAGTTTTTTCATTATTTCTCTTCATCGAAAAACAACTTATAATAGAACTTTCCCCTGGCATCATCAAAACCTTTCTCAATCATATTGGGATTACCATGTACATAAATATGAAAGTTTTTATCGAGTTTGATCACACTTTTAAAAAATTTCTTTTCTTTTTTTACTACCTTATCAGCAATATCAAATGCATCTTTCGTTATAAGGTCATTTTGCTCGGCAAACTGTTTTCTAAAATCTCTGTAAGAATCAACCACCTGGGGCTCTTCAAAAACCTGCTTTTCAAAAGATTCATGGTCGAAGGATTCGTTTTCAGAAAAATACTGAAGTACTTTATCTTTTACCTCCAGTTGTTTGTTTGTTGAAAGCTTTTCGTCCTCTGTCAAAACAGTATTACAAAAGTTGCGAGCCATATTCATGGTTGTTTTTGTGTGATAAAAGTCATCATCACGCGGAGCGATTTTAAGAAATTCATCTTTCCAGAACCTCGTTTCATCATGGTTGGTTTTATCCAGGATGCATATTTTATAACCCAATTCTTTTTCTGTGTTGAAGATCAGGCAACCTTTGTCCAGTTTATGAATGTTTATACCATCCTGATATTCGATATTGTATTTTTCATCTGTGGCATAAACCTTTAAAAACAGGTCTTTGTTTTCAGATTTAAATATGCCGATGCCATCGGTAACCTCATCATCAACCACGCAATTCTGAAGATATACCACATACAACTC
>CAZPVB010000194.1:5452-6980 GCA_964589855.1 uncultured Bacteroidales bacterium | reverse complement strand
TCTTTTGGAGCAGAAGAATCTGGTGGATTTGGTTTCAGGGAAAATATACCTGAACGTGATGGGGTGTTTTCTGCACTCATTTTTTTGGAAATGCTTGCCCGGTCAAAGCATACAAAACTGAGCACTTTTATTGAAGAACAGAGAAAACGTATAGGGAAAATATATTACGACCGCATTGATATGGAAAACAAAGATGAAAAACGCTTTACCATTTTACCCAAAATTGATGAATCGCCACCCGAAAAGGTTGCCGGATACACTGTTCATAGCATACAGACCTACAAAAGCAGTCATGGCATTGTCAATGGTTTAAAAATTCGGATGGAAGGAAATCCAAGATGGTTGCTGCTCCGCATTT
The DNA here is from genome assembly GCA_964589855.1 of uncultured Bacteroidales bacterium. GTDB lineage: Bacteria > Bacteroidota > Bacteroidia > Bacteroidales > UBA7960 > SKVR01. The sequence continues at coordinate 6,622 of CAZPVB010000194.1, read as the reverse complement.
CTGAAACAGAACCTCTTGTCCGGATATATGCCGAAGCTGAGAATGATCAGGAAGTACAAAAACTGCTTGGTTTTGGTAAAAAACTTTTCTTTCAATAAAAACCTGGTAAAAAATAAAAATGATGATAACAAATTCTGAAAAAGCAATACAAACCATACAAAATCATAAGGGAGAGTTTGCAGAAGTAAAAAACCCTTCCTACATATATCCTCCGGTAGAATACTATCCTTTGGCAAAACGCAGTAAAAAGGTATCTTCGCTTATGGGTGCTATGATGGACATGGATGGAACCACAACAACAACAGAGGTTTTGTGCATTTATGCCCTTGAGATGATGATCAGAAGAATGAGTGGAAAAATGAACAAGGAACAATGGAAAGGAATTGATCACAACACCGATTTGGCATTCATCATTGGCAACAGCACCACCAAACACGTAGAATACCTGATAAAAACCTACAGAAATCTTTTAGATGAAAAGCAATCTGTAAAGGAATTCATCCGTGCAGCAAGGTGGACCCTGCAAAACAGTCCTGATAAAAACCGCCGGCAGGAAGTAATGACCAACATCAGAAAACTCGGATTGAGTGAATATTTACCTGCCTTTGAGAATGAAACTGAGATTAGTCTTTTGTCGCACGGCTGGATCAAAGATATCAGCGCAAACACTTTTGAAATGCTGGTAAACATGGGTATCGACATGTACTACCAGACTTACCACGAAATTTTGATCATGCTGCGGGATGGGAAAGGAGAAGTGGTGAGAAATATGGTTTTTGAAAAGAACCATCATGATGACCTTATATCCCCCATGCCCGGTATACCTTTTTTAATCCCCCTTTTAAAAGGATGGCTGGGAGATGAAGCACCTGTAATGAAAGATATTTTATTCACAGATTATGAGAGAAGCACCGGATCTTCTCTTACAAAAGAAAAAAAAGAATATCTTACCAAGAAAATAGAGAAGATGGGTTTGCAATTTCAGAAGAACCCCGTTAAAGTAGCACTGGTAACTTCTTCGATATTTTATGAAGCAGATATCATCATTAAAGAGATTTTCAAAATCATGTCGGATATCATTGAGAAATCGGATCTGAGCAATGGAAAAAAAGCAATAATAAGAAATAAATATACGCACTATCATAATGTTTATGATTCATTTGTAACAGC
>CAZPVB010000194.1:3507-5352 GCA_964589855.1 uncultured Bacteroidales bacterium | reverse complement strand
AAGAAACCTGAAAACAGACATACTTTATGAATAACGATAAAACGACACAAAACATTTTTCATGTTATCAGCAATACGCACTGGGACAGGGAGTGGCGCTTCCCCTTTCAGCGTAACCGCCAAATGCTCGTTGACATGATAGACAAAGTACTTGAAATATTGGAAACAGAACCACAATACAGAGCTTTCCATCTCGATAGCCAGAGCATTGTATTGAAAGATTATCTTGAGATCAAACCACATAAAAGGGAAATGATCGAAAAATTCACGCGTCAGAAAAGACTCCTGCACGGACCCTGGTATATTCTTCCGGAAGAATTTCAGGTGGGTGGTGAAAACCTGATCAGAAATTTACTTTTGGGACATAAAGTAAGCAAGCAACATGGAGGTGTATCAAAAATTGGATATTCGCCATTTTCATGGGGACAGATATCGCAACTACCGCAAATATACCGGCAATTCAATATCAATCTGATCATGTTTTACAGGGGCGTCAATTCACTGGATAGCCCGAAAGCAGAATTTTTATGGGAAGGGGCCGACAAAACCCGCATGATATCCTCCCGATTCAGCACCATGCCGCGATACAACTTTTATTTTTACATTTACCGTCCGGTTGTGCACAATGAAGGATTTTACGATATTGAATATGACTGGCAAAAAGGTAGCACTCCTTTTCATTTTGCCGATGCACAACAAAAGGATGAAGATTATTTCATCATCTCACCTCATACAGCATATTATCCCGAAAACATTGAAACACAAGTTCAAAAGATCATCGAAGACCAGGCAGATGACTTTACAACAGCCCACAAAATATGGATGGAGGGGCATGACAGTTCCGGTCCAAACCGTCAAACCGTGGATATTCTGAATGATATTCGCAAAAAAATACCTGGCATAGAGGTCCGGCATTCTACCCTTGAAGAATACGCCAGCCTTCTTGCAAGAGATGTGGATCAGGAAAAACTAAAACTGGTAAAAGGCGAGAGAAGAAGTTCGCAAAACGACAACCGCTGCGGAAATCTTTTCGGATACACCACTTCTGCCAGAATGTACCTTAAGCAAGCCAATTTTGATGCAGAAAGATGGATACAGTATTATGCCGAACCATTTAACCTGTTTTCCGCTATGCTTGGGCGCGACACCCAGGACAGATACCCTGAGACCGCCTGGGAATTAATCATTCAGAATTCGGCTCACGATTCGATCGGCGGATGCTCTCTCGACCGGATTCATGAAGATATGATGATGCGCTACAAACATGCTGTAGAAATTTCGAAAGGTGTCTTTGAAAGGTCTGCTAAATATATGCTTACCCAACTCAATACCCGCAAATTCAGCACTCATCTGAAAAATGGTATTTTCGTAACTGCCATCAACCCAACAAATCACAATGCCGGAGGATCCTTTGAAGTATTTGTAGATATACCGGAAAATCTCGACTTAGGCAATTTTGATGTAGAAAACAGCAATGGTGATAAACTGGAAAAATCTATTTTGTGGAGAAAGAAGCACCAACCGGTTCTCGAACAAATGATCAACCGTCCTATGTTTTTCAACATGGTGAGGTATCATGCTTATATAAACGTGCAAGACATACCCGCATTTGGATTGAAAACCTTACAGATTGTACCTAAAAAAGAAGAAGAGAAAGAAAATTACGTATCAGAAATGCCTGAAAACCTCATAGAGAATCAGTTTCTGAAAATTGAGGTAAACAAAGATGGTTCGCTGAACATGCTGGAAAAGAGGAAAAACAGGCTTTACAGCAATATTGCATGGTTTGAGGATCATGGAGAAGCAGGGCATGCATGGGTGTTAAAAAGAACAGATCCCACTGTAA
>CAZPVB010000194.1:0-3407 GCA_964589855.1 uncultured Bacteroidales bacterium | reverse complement strand
CCATTCCTGGGGAGAGGGGCAATTTGATGTGGTAAAAAGATCACTCGAAAGACCAGATACAAAAGACTGGATAGAGCAACCTATGGTTGATTTTCCTATGCATCATTTTGTTGATGTGAGCGATGAAGAGCATGGTATTGCTGTTTTGAGCGACGGACTGAAGGAATATGAAGTGCTTCCCGATGCCGGAAAAACACTTGCTATAACCTTGTTCCGTACTTTCGAATACAAAATCAATCCGTCTGCGCCCCAGGATTATTCTCACCAAAAAGGAGCACAAATGCTCGGGAAATCACAATACCACCTTGCCATATACCCACACAAAGGCAACTGGGAAAAGGGAGAAGTATACAAACAGTCTTATCAGTTTAACTACCCTGTAAGATGGGTTCAGACAGGAAAATTGAACGGTACACTGGGTGATACTTTACAATTCATGAAAATAACACCTGAAGAACTTATTTTCAACACCCTGAAAAAACCTGAAAGTGAAAAACACAACTCCCTCATATTGCGCATTTTCAATCCTACTGATACAATACTTGACGGAAAAGTAGAACTATTAACGCCCGTTAAAAGAGTGGAAAAGGTAACGTTGGAAGAAGTCCCGACAGGAGAGAATATTGTAACAGGGGTAAACAGTTTTGATGTGCAATTATCATCTAAAGAAATAAGTACATACCTGATCAGTTTTGAATCTGGTAGTTCTTTCACCAATTAATACCTTGATCAATCATTGAGAAAAAACATTATTCATTAAATCATAAAAAGAAAAAACAAAAAAGATTACATGATGAAAAAGAATCCTTACGGACATTTTACAGAAGATTTCAGAGAATTTGTTATCACAAACCCACGTACTCCCCGTCCATGGTTCAATTACATGTGGAATGAGCACTACGGAGGTTTGGTATCACATACAGGAGGAGGATTTTCTTTTCTTGAAACGCCGCGCGACAATCGTATTTCACGCATGCGTTACAACTGTCTGCCCTGGGATCGCCCGGGAAGGTACATCCTGATCAAAGATACCGACAGCTCAGAATACTGGTCACTAAGCTGGGCCCCTACCATCGACAAAAACTACGAACATTATGAAGCACGCATGGGGCAGGGTTATACAACCATACATACCCAATATGCAGGCATTCGCGCCGAACTCACCTATTTTGTGCCGGGGGATACAAATTGTGAAATATGGAAAGTAAAACTTATTAACACCACCCAACAAAAAAGAAACCTTGAAGTATATGCTTTTCAGGAGCTGATGATGGGGAATGCGCTCAACGATATTATCAACCAGCCCAACGACAAACACTTTACAGAGGTAACATTCAACAAAGCACAGCAAACCCTTGTAGCAACGCGCCGTTACTGGGTACTGCAACAAAAATCGGCATCGGTTGAACAACCTAATTTCGATTGGAAATACAACCTGCTGTTTACCATGAATCTTCCTGTAAAAGGTTTTGATAGCAGTCTGGATAAGTTTATTGGCAAATGGCGCTCAGAAGCCAACCCCATAGCGGTGGAAACAGGAGAAATGCAAAACACTGAGATCACAGCAGGTGACCCCGTAGCAGCATTGCAATCATCCATTTCTTTGGAAAAAGAAGAATCCATTGATTTTTCTGTATTTATGGGAATTGAAAGTAAAGAAGTCAATGACCCCTATGAATCACTGAGGGTGAACGATTTTAAGGACAATTCTATTATAGAAAAAGAATTAGGCAAAGTAAAAGCATATTGGGATGACTATTTTTCTCATTTTACAGCAAAAACGCCCGATGCATCTTTTAATCTGATGCTCAGCATCTGGAACCCCTACCAATCAGCAGTTACCTTTGATATGGCACGCAACTCAGGATATTACCACGGTGGATTGCTCTTTGGGACGGGCATACGCGACCAGTTTCAGGATATTCTGGGAATGGTCATTGTTGATCCTGCACGGGTTAAGGAAAGATTGCTCAATGCTTTACAATATCAGTTTGCAGATGGATCAACATTGCACAATTTTTTCAAGATCACCAACCATGGCGAACGCACCCACCATTCCGATACCCCTCTCTGGATACCCTTCGGTTTGGTGGAATATCTCAACGAAACGCAAGACATGGATATCCTGGAAGAAAAAGTTGTCTTTTACGATCAGGGAGAAGCCACCGTTTACGATCATATGATCAGGGCACTTGATTTTGCTATCGGCGACTGCACTGAAAGAGGATTACCGAAAATCAGAAAAGGAGACTGGAACGACACACTCGATCATATTGGCCCCCTGGGCAAGGGTGAAACCATATGGGGCGCCTTTTTCCTCTGTTATGTCCTGGACAAAACCTTTCCATTGCTCGAACACAAAAACGACCCGCAAGTGCTGAAGCGGTGGAAGAAAGCATATGATAATATTGCCGGGGTAATCAATGATATAGCCTGGGATGGTGAATGGTATGTACGTGCTTTTCGCGATAATGGCGATGTGGTAGGATCTAACACCAAAGACCAGGGTAAAATCTTTCTTAACACACAGTCATGGGCCGTAATCTCAAAAGTAGCCACAAAAGAAAGAGCCGACAAAGCTCTGCAAAACAGTATAAAACACCTTGAGAACAAAACAGGAATGCAAATTTGTTGGCCCGCCTACCGTAAAGTAGAAGATAACATCGGTTTGATTTCGAGATGCGTACCCGGAAAGAAAGAAAATGGGGCGGTTTTCAATCATGCCTCTTCCTGGTTTGTGCTGGCTGCCATCATGAATGGCAATATAGAAGATGCTTTTCGTATCTACCATAAGATGTTGCCTGTAAATTCATCTGAGAAAGTCGGGATCGACCAGTACGAAACAGAACCTTATGTTTATTCAGAGTACGTTACAAGTCGCGAGCACGAAACAGAAGGACAGGCATCACATTCCTGGCTCACAGGATCATCGGTTTGGATGTACCGCATCGGCATGGATTGGATACTTGGACTCAAAACCTCCCTGAAAGGTATCACCATCGATCCGCATTTTCCTAAAGTTTGGGACAAAGCAGATGTGATCAGGAAATTCAGGGGCAAAACCCTTCACATACATATATCCAATCCCGATAACATCAATTCTGGAGTGAAGAACATTAAAATCAATGGAAAAGTATATGACGAGCAATGGATAGATGTTACAAAGTTCCCTGATGATGATCTGGAAATAGATGTATTGATGGGGAAATAAGGAAAAAATATCAAAAGAAGAAGTCATGCGGTCTGGCGAATTCGCCGGATCGCATGCATAATTTTTCTTCTAAACTCTTTGCTCTGATTCATCCGGCGAATTGCAGATACCATGATGATCTTTCTTAACCAGAATATAGGGTAAACCTAATTTGTAATTTTGCTTTATAAAGAACAAAGTGAAATTTGCAATTATG
>CAZPVB010000193.1:1592-6990 GCA_964589855.1 uncultured Bacteroidales bacterium | reverse complement strand
CTGGTTATGGCACCAGTATATAAACCCGCTGCTAAAGAACTGTCAATATCAAAAAGATACCGCAGCAAAATTGTTGTGAGCAAACCCGAACCAATCACCACCAATGCCAGCATGATTAGTTGTTTTCCTTTGCTTTTAAATGATTCGAAAAAACCCGGACCTGCCTGCATGCCTACACTAAACATAAAGAGGATAAGACCGATCTGTTGAAATATTGGAGGAAGGGAAACACCAAAATGACCAAATACCAGAGCAACAAATATTACCGCCGAAATATCAAGAGAAAGTCCCTTGAATTTGAATTTGCCCAGCGCCATTCCCAGTGCTACAATAATGAAAAAAGCAATATAATCTGTTGTGATGATATTCATAGGTTCAGTATTTCAACAATAACATGATGCTTATACAAATATAAAGGAAATCATGGCAAAAGTAAGATAAAAAGCCGAGAGAACTGGTTTTCGCGACAACTCCTAACAACAGAATTCCTATTAAAGGACTGAACGATCAATCGATACTAATACGTTAAAGGAATTTTAACTATGCTTATTAAAAAAGAATCTGGGTATAAATGGTTTTAAAAAACTATTGCATCTATATTTAGTTCATCGTCTCTTCAGAACCTGACAAGAAGTTCAATAAAACCTGTTCATTATCTGAATGATTGTCCGATTTATAGGGGGCCAAACCGGCCATAATTATAACTGTATCTAGAATCTCTCATTACCAGATACTGCATTTAGTCAGGATTAAGAGAAATTAATTACGAATTATTTGACTACTTTTAATACTTTTGTAATTCTTTGAAGATTTGTCATTTTGGCAAATATCTTACTTCTAAATTCTTAAAATCCCTGGAAATGAAATTGAGTAATGCCCTTAGCAAGCAATTACCCAAATTATATTTTGAGCATGCTGTTATTGCACTATTTATTACCACTTTTTTATTGTATGCGTTTTTTTCTGGTTATAGTTTTAAAACAGGAGTTCCTGATTCAGTTGTTTTCAGTCAAAGCGTTCTTGATGGTATTGACGTATCAAAAAGGGTAAAATTGTTTCATACTTTGGTTCTACTCTTTCTACCTTCTATTGCACTGGTTTATTTTTTGTTGTTTAAACTAAACCGGACTCTTCATATAAACACTAATCAGCTAATTGCCTTGTCCCAAATTAGCATCGGGGGATTTTTTAGTGTATTTATGAATGTGATGAGATGGGAAATGGATGTTTTAATGAATACAATTTTTGTAATTCTGTTCCTCAGGATACTGTTTTATGGAGTAGGAAATATAAAAAGAAAACAGTATAAACTGTTTTCAAATGATACATTCCTTAATTATATTTTTGCCAGTGCATTTCTCCTCTACTTTGGGTTGTTTTTCTGGGAAAACAACAATAATTCCTTCCCTTACAGCTTTTTACTTGTTTATACCTTATCCTGTTTATTGATTGCATTTGTATTACATGCCATGTATTTTTGGTTGGGTAGTGTGCGTCGTTTACTTTACCTGCTAATTCCCTTTTCTTTGATTCCTTTCATTGTCTTTTTTGTTCTTGAATTGGCCGTTTATCTCAAAATCAATTATGACTACTTATTGAGATTTAAAGTATTATTTTCATCTATATGGGGTGTTTGTTTTTTATGGTGTCTTTTTCATGCAAAATTTAAAAAACCAATTTGGCAAGGCAGGCGCTTGATGGATCAATTGATGATGCCTGCAATAGTTTTTGGATCTGCATTCTATTTTTTTTATGATCCATTTCCTTTTCAAACCACTGAAACTTTCGAGTTGGCTAACCCTGCCAATTCATTACTTAGAATATTTGAATATAACCAAATTCCCTTTTTTGATTTTCTTAGCTCTCATAATCTCTCAGAACAATGGTATGGTGTAATACATAGTTTAATCTTTGGTTTTCAACCAAATCTTGATTTTCTGGTGTACCGCTTTTTCAATCATTTAGTTTTTGTATTTGTATTGTATATTTTTTTAAAAAAACTATTTGATACATCTGAGAGTGCAGTTTTGTTCCTGTTGTGTTTTCCCTTTATTTTTATGGCGTTTTTTTCACATATAACACTACCAGTAATAATAGTTTTTCTTGTAATCCGTGCTCTGAAAAATCAAAAATGGATTGATTATACATGGATCGGCTTAGGCGTAATAATTTTAATTCTTTGGCGAATGGATACCGGGTGGGCAGGTATGATCGCCACTTTTTTCTTTATTCCTTTGTTGTTTTTTGTTTATCGTCATCAACCTAATTGGAGAAAAATTCTGACGGGATTTGGAATAGCTTTATTATTATTGGGTGTGGGTTTTATTATTTCTTTTCTACTGAGAGATCCAGGGCAAATAATTGAAAACTTAAGGGCTGCATTTCATTACTTTGGTGCAACACAAGCGCATGGGTATTCAAAAATAGCTTCTTCTTTCCCACATCAGTTTTATATTTATCATTTTTTGTTTCCTCTTGCTAGTTTAATATTTGTTTCTTTACTGGTTTTTCAAATCAGAAAAATGAAGATGAAAACACCTGATAAAAGCAATTTGTCTGGACTGTTTTCTATTTTCTTTTTCTTGCTTTACCTTGCCAATGCTCAAAGAGGTCTTGTAAGGCATAGTTTTTTGGCAGGAACTGAATTGTTTCTGATCTCTACTTTTTATGTTGCCTTAGCGCTGTTCATTACCTTTTTTTTAGAACAAAAACACAAATCCTATAACAGATATGTTACTTTCTTTGCAACGATAACACTTGTTTTCCTGATACTGAAATTTTTTCCTATAGGCAACCAGAATACTCTGTTTGCAAAAGTCACTCTTGATTCGGGAATTAAAAATTTTGATTCAAAATTATTGAATACAGGTTCAGGTCAGCGAACCATTCCAGATTCTACTTTTAATCAGAATTATTATGAGGATTTAAAGTTATTTATGGATGAAAATTTTCATTCAGAGGCAACATTCCTCGATTTTACAAATAGTCCTATGTTATATTATTATTGTAAAAGACCGATACCCGGATACTTTAATCAAAATTTGCAAAATACGGTAAATGATTATTTGCAATTACATTATTTAAAATATATTGATCCTGTGAAAGTTCCCATTGTTGTATTTTCTAATATAGAACCCAGTTGGTTTGATGCTACAGACGGAGTTCCTAATGTTATGCGTTATTACATGATAGCAGAGTACATTTTTGCACATTATGAACCATTTGCAGTTATCAACCAAAAGAATATTTGGATTTCAAAAGGTGCTGAATTAAAAAATTATTTTAACTTCCCGGAGTCCGGTTTTGACCAGGTAAAAAAATATGATTACAAAAAGGCTGCTTTTTATACAGGGAGATTTTATGAACATAATCCTGCTGACTATTTAGATACTCTTTTTTTTAGTAAAGAATCATGGGAGCATTTTTCCAAACATCTAAAAGTTAAGATTCCGGAAATTGCTGATGAGAAAAAACACGCTTATATTTGTATTCGAATCGATTCCGAGAATGATTTTGAAAACCTTAATGTAAAGCTATTATCAGGCAATACAGTTCTTGGTGAATATTCTTTTGATGGTTTCAAAGGTGGAAGAAAATACTATTATCTCAGGCCCGGCAATCATTACCCTTATTTTTTGCGTGATTTCGATACTATGGAAATTGAAACTCGTGAAGGAATGTACATAAAAGAAATTTCAATTTTGAAAGACACTAGATTTGAAAACAACGAAACAGATTTTATTAGATAAACTTGTTGCGAAACCTTTCGCTTATTCATTAAATTTTCTTGTAAGATTTCTGGGGAAATTGTTGAATATTGATCATAATTTGGATAAACCCTTTAAAACTATTGCAGTTTGTAAGTATAAAGGAATGGGTAGTATCATGCAATCAACGCCCTTATTGAAATCTCTGAAGATTCTTTATCCTGAATCTGAGATAATTTATGTGTCAACATGTTCTAATAAAACTTTGCTGAATCGAATATCCGTAATTGATACAATCGTTTGTTTGGATGATAAGAATCTGGTAAAATTGCTCAGCACAATGTTAGCTGCAATTCGACAATTGATGAAGAAAAATATTGATGTATACATTGATCTGGAAGTCTATTCAGATTTTAGCACCATTGTTACACTTTTTAGCTTGTCTAAGAACAGGTTTGGTTATTATCTCAGATCAAGTTCTTATAAATTAGGGATTTATACCCATATGATGTTTTTTAATCCCAGAGTTCCCATCAGTATGGTTTACCTGCAAATGTCCAGACTTTTGGGATTTAGAGGCCCTATACCTGGTCTTTATAAAATACCTGTTGAAACCAAATTGTCTGAAAAATATAAAGACCAGAAATACATTCTTATAAATCCTAATGCCTCTGATCTGAGAACAGAACGACGTTGGCATAAAAATAATTTCAGAGACCTCACTCATAAGTTGTTTGATATATTTCCTAATCATCAATTTATTTTTATCGGAAGCAAATCTGAGATGAACTATACTTCTGATGTGATTAAAGACATTACAGATAATCGAATAAATAATTTAGCAGGAAAAACCACACTGGATGAATTGATCGCGTTAATACATAACGCTGAAATGCTTATTACTAATGATACTGGACCTATGCATTTTGCCTTTTCATCAAATACACCTACAGTTTGTTTATTTGGTCCATGTTCGCCTGAACAATACGGATACAACAATAACGCATATGTATTATATGAAAGAGTTTACTGCAGTCCATGTGTTCATGATTTCATAATTCCACCATGTAAGGGAAATAATGTTTGTATGCAAAAGATTTCCTTAGAAGCTGTTCTGAGGCAGATTGAACAGGTAAAAAACAAATTACCTCCTATGCATTATAATTTGAATTCAGTTTCGTTTTATCGTAAGAATGAAACCTTTGGTTCAATTAACAGATAAAGAATAAAATTTAACTTAACAATGCCCTTGCTTTACCTAAATCAGGGGGGACTTAATCAAAATATATTGAGCTTCAAGATACTCATGGCAATCTCCTGCAATAAGATGGGTTTTGGATGGTCATACGCTTTTTCAGCGATCGAACAGGTTCATGTTCATAGAATTCATTATATTTGCAGACACCCAAAATATGGATATTGCAAACAAATGCTATGGCAAATAAATATCACACAACACACGCAAAAGCAAAAGAGGTAATTGATAAATGCGACACCTGCTATGTAGGCATGGTAGATCAGGATAATCTTCCTTATGTGCTGCCTTTTAACTTCGCATATGAAGAAAAGGCAATATTTTTACACTCAGGCCCAACAGGCAAAAAGCAGGATGTTTTAGAGAACAACCCGGAAGTTTGTATCAGCTTCAGTACCGATCATGAGTTGTACCAGAGGCACGAGCAGGTGGCTTG
>CAZPVB010000193.1:0-1492 GCA_964589855.1 uncultured Bacteroidales bacterium | reverse complement strand
TTGGGAAAGAATTTTTTATGTATCAGTTGCCATAAAATGAATACGATCCATCCGATGGCAATACCCAGAAGTGCGCCACCAATTACATCTCCCGGATAATGCACGCCAAGATATATTCTGCTGTAGGAATTTAAAATTGCAAAAGTGAGCATTACAGTAGTAATATACCGAAACTTATCTTTTAATATAAGGATCATAAAAGTTGCAAGTGCAAATGAATTGGCAGCATGAGAAGAAACAAACCCAAACTTCCCCCCTCTTTTCCCAAAAACTGTGTGCACCATGCCTTCCAGGTCTGGTTCCTGTGTGGGTCTGAATCGTTCGAAATAGAATTTCATAAAAACAGATATCTGATCACTTAAGGTGATCAAGAGCGCCGCCATGACCATGACCAAAAAAACACGCTTTCCATAATGCTTCCAGCAAAAGTATAACAAAAGCGCATAAAATGGAATCCAAACGTACTTGTCGCTGATATAATACATCACGGGGTCAAGCCAATCAGCATGAAGACCGTTCAGAAATAAAAAGAGTTCTTTGTCTAATTGTAAAAGAAATTCAAGCATTTTAGGAAGAGTTGAATTTTGAAATTATTTTATTAAAACTATATCCCTTTGGGGATTACTCTTATGTAGAATAAAATTCACTGATTAAGTTTTTTCCACAGAATATCTTTTAATTCTCTTATTCCCTGCTGTGTATGCGAAGAAATAAAAACATGTGGTATATCGGGTAATGTTTTCTCTATTTCTTTTTGTTTTACAGTTTCAACCAAATCGCTTTTTGAAACCGCCAATATCTTTTGTTTATCAAGCAGTTCAGGATTGTACTGTTGAAGTTCATTGAGCAATATTTCGTATTCTTTTTTTACATTTTCGGTATCTGCCGGCACAAGAAACAACAAAACTGCATTTCTTTCTATATGCCTTAGAAACCTGTGCCCCAAACCTTTACCCAAGTGGGCACCTTCAATGATTCCAGGGATGTCTGCCATAACAAATGATTTCTGGTCGAAATAAGGTACCATACCCAGGTTGGGTACCAGTGTGGTAAAAGGATAATCGGCAATTTCGGGTTTTGCCGCAGAAACTACTGAAAGCAGTGTTGATTTTCCGGCATTTGGAAAACCCACTAAACCCACATCAGCAAGTATTTTCAATTCCATGACTACGGGCATCTCCTGAAGATCCTCGCCAGGCTGGGCGTAGCGAGGTGCTTGATTTACCGATGTTTTAAAATGAATATTTCCTTGTCCGCCTCTGCCTCCTTTCAGCAGGATCACCTCTTCACCATGCTGGGTGATTTCTGTAAGTATCTCACCCGTAGCGCCATTGCGTGCCACTGTTCCCAAAGGTACTTCGATGGTTACATCTTTGCCATCAGCACCTGTTTTACCCTGGCCACGTCCCGATTGTCCTGATTCTGCTGCCACATGTCGGGTATATCGAAGATGTAAGAGTGTCCAAAGGTTACGGTTTCCTTTCAGAATAAC
>CAZPVB010000192.1:0-7018 GCA_964589855.1 uncultured Bacteroidales bacterium | reverse complement strand
AAGGCGCGTAGCGCTGACATTATCGGTTTCTCATTAAAAACATAAGTACCTCATAGTCATAAAATTGTAAATTATAAACAAATAAAAGTTAGTTGTCTTCTCAAAAGCAAAAAGCAAAAAAAAACCATTGCTTCCACAATGGTTTTTTAGTTTTATATGTACATTTTGCAGGAGACTAAAGTTTTTCAACTTCCATAATAGGTTGACCTTTGGTAACTTTTGTGGCGTTATCGATCAGAATGCGGTTGATTTTACAATCAAATGGTGCCTGTATTTCATTGAATAGTTTCATGGCTTCGAGAATGCAAATGGTATCTCCTTTTTTCACTTCAGTTCCTTCAACCACAAAAGGAGGCGTATTCTCGCCTGCGGCGCGGTAAAAAGTTCCGGCCATTACAGAATCTATCGTATCACCCGAAACGGGAATATTTTTTTCAACAGATTTGTTGCTTTGTGCTGAAGTATCTGATTTCTCCTGCCTGGTTTCTTTCACAGTTTCAACCTGAACAGGAGCAACTTCCTGAATTTGATGTGCTTTGAGTGATCCGTTGGAAGATCCGTTACTGATAGCGAAATTAAAATCACCTTTTTTGAAAACCAACTCATTGAGTTGCATTTTGGATGCTTTATCCATCAGGGAGGATATACCATCATAATCTTCTTTGTGCAGCATTTTTTTTATGTCTGTATCCAAAGAGGGTTCTGAAGGTACTCCACCGTTTACGGCATATTTTTCAGCGTCTTTCTGATATTGGTTGATTTTTGCCAACTCTGCAATCTCTATATCGGCTGGTGAAGGTGGCCTTTTATCCTCGGGCAATTCTCTCCATTGAAAATACTCAGTAGCAATTTCGGGAAACAAACAATAGGACAAAATATCCTCTTCATCTTTTATCAGTTTTGGGTTGGAAACATTTTTCATCACATCGGGAAGAATGGGCTGCAGATCATCAGCAGGTCTGTGATCGATGGGTTTTTCATCGCCCAGAATTTTATTCATGAATTCTTTTTTTATGGGTGCAGGAGATAATCCATACATTCCTTTTACATAATTCTTAACCTCCTGAGGTACAATTTTATATCTTTCACCCGTCAGCACATTCATAACAGCCTGTGTGCCTACAATCTGGCTAGTGGGAGTAACCAGGGGGGGGAATCCAAGGTCTTCACGTACTTTGGTGACTTCTTCCAGGGCTTCTGGTAGTTTTTCCAATGCATCCTGTTGTTGCAGCTGCGATCTGAAATTCGAGATCATCCCACCAGGGATCTGATGGACAAGAATCTCCGAATCGATATAGGGTTCGTATCCTCTTCCTTTTGAGCGCGAAGGTGTAAGATCTGCAAAGTATTTATTTACCTTTCTTAAGGCATCTCTGTCAAGGCCAATATCATAATTCAATTCTTCAAACATGGCAACAATTGTTTCAACCGGGGGCTGAGATGAGAACCCGGCCATGGATGCCGTAGCACAGTCAATGGCTCCTGCACCTGCTTTTACTCCCTCAAAATAAGCGGTTTGGGCCATTCCACTGGTTGAATGACAATGGATCTGGATGGGAATATTGATTTCCTTTGCAAGTGCTGAAACCAATTGTTGCGACCTGACAGGTGAAAGAATACCTGCCATATCTTTAATGCAAAGAGAATCGATGCCCAACTGCACCTGTTCTTTTGCATAGGCAACATATTTTTCTACTGTATGCGCCGGACTCAAAGTATAGGAAAGTGTACCTTGCGCATGTGCACCATGTTTTTTTACAAATTTAATGGCTGCTTCCAGATTTCGGGTATCATTGAGCGCATCAAAAATCCTGAAGACATCAATGCCACTGCGGTGGGCTGTTTCAATAAATCTTTCAAGCAAATCATCAGGATAGTTTTTATATCCTACTACATTTTGTCCTCTGAGAAGCATTTGTAGTGGAGTATTTTTTGCCTGTTCTTTTATTTTCCTTAATCTTTCCCAGGGATTTTCTCGCAAAAACCTGAGACATACGTCAAAGGTGGCACCGCCCCAGACTTCCAGGGAGTAATATCCAACATGGTCTATGGTATCGATAATATCAATAATATCTTTTGTTCTCATCCGGGTGGCCCACAATGACTGGTGACCATCCCTCAAAGTAGTATCGGTAATTCTTAGTTTTTGATTTTTAGTTGACATAAATAATAAACATTTTGTACCTAAAAGAATTTATCATTAAAAACTTAATTTTCAAGCAAATAGAAGATATAACCACGATTATGCATACCGCGTTGAAAGATTCATTTGCATTTTAATTTTTTATCCATCCATCTATTTACCTATAAATATATCTTATTTTATAAGATCTGCAGGTATGAATATAAATATTTCATTAACAAATAAATAAAACATATCAAATAAGAAAGGTCAGTATTGAATGCCTTGAAGATCAAAACATATTAGCAACAGAGGTAAATTTACCCATTGCGGAATATTTTTCGAATCTGTTTTGCAGAATTTCTTCCTTAGGAACCTGATTAAAAATACAAAGATTTTTGGTTACTGATTTTTTGATGGCCCGTGCTGTTTGCAGATAATTTTCGTGTGCTCCGCCTTCAGGTTCTTCGATGATCTCATCAATGATATTGTGCTTATAAAGCGCATGAGCGGTAAGGTTGAGTGCTTTGGCAGCCTCGGGAGCATATTTGGCATCTCTCCATAAAATGGAAGCACATCCTTCTGGTGATATAACGGAATAGATGGAATTGGAAAGCATAAGGATACGGTCACCAACGCCAATACCCAGGGCACCACCGCTACCTCCTTCACCAATAACAACTGAAATAACCGGCACCTCCAGAGCTGCCATTTCGGTTATGTTTTTGGCAATCGATTCGGCCTGTCCCCTCTCTTCTGCTTCTATACCCGGAAAAGCACCTGGGGTATCAATAAAAGTAACTATGGGCAGGTTAAACCTTTCAGCTAACTTCATAAGGCGAAGCGCTTTTCTATAGCCTTCGGGTTTGGCCATTCCAAAATTACGCTCAATATTTTCGTTGGTGTTTTTTCCTTTGTTATGTCCGATCAGCATAACTTTATGTCCACCAATTTTAGCAAAACCGCCAATGATGGCTTTGTCATCAGAGAAATATCTGTCGCCATGAAGTTCTGTAAAATTGGTAAAAATCAAGTTGATGTAATCCTGCAGGATCGGTCTTGAAGGGTGACGGCTAATCTTAACGATATCCCATGCTGAGGATTCTGGTGCATTTGCACTGCCGTTGTTTTGTTTGTTTTTCAGCTTTTTGTCAAGCACTTTTACAGCTGTCGCTAAAGGCATACTTGGTAGATTTGGTTTATAACTGTATGAATTAATTGCTGAACTTAACGATTGTAAAAGCTGAGCACATTGCTCAGATAATCTTTAAGATCTTTTCTATTCACAATGGCATCTATAAATCCATGTTCGAGCAGATATTCAGCAGTTTGAAAATCATCGGGTAATTTTTCACCAATGGTTTGTTCAATGACTCTTCTACCGGCAAATCCAATTAAGGCACCGGGTTCAGAGATGTTTAAATCTCCCATCATGGCATAACTGGCAGTTACGCCACCCGTAGTGGGATTAAGCAAAACAGATATGTAAGGAACGTTTTTTTTGTTGAGTCGTGAGATTCCGGCACAGGTTTTTGCCATCTGCATAAGCGATAAAACACCTTCCTGCATCCTGGCACCCCCTGAAGCTGAGAAAACAATGTAAGGAAGGTTGTTCTCATATGCAAAATTAGCGGCCTGGAGTATCTTTTCTCCGGTGCCGCTACCCAAACTTCCGCCTAAAAAGCGAAAATCCATGATGGCTGCCACTACATTGAGTGCGTTCATTTTGCCATAACCTGTTATCACCGATTCAGAAATGCCTGATTTTTTCCGGTTGGCTACGATCTTATCACTGTAACTTCCCTTCAAATCAACAAATCCGAGAGAATCAACCGGACTGATGTCTGAAAACAGTTCATGAAAAGAATTCTTGTCAAACAGCATCTCAATGCGTTTAAAGGCATCAATACTACAGTGGTAGTTGCAATTAGGACATACATTTAAATTTTCTGTCCATTCTTTCTGCCATATATGCGATTGGCATTGTTTGCATTGAACCCAGAGGCTATTTTTATGCCCCTTTTTTTCTGCAATAGGTTTATCTAACCAAGCCATAAATAAATTTCTGTTTTAGGTAAAAATAAATAGCGTTATCAAATATTTATCAAACAAAACTCAATAAATATCCAACAAAACAAAAAATTAAATATATGAAAAAAATATCATCAGACTTTAAACCGGGGTAAATATACTTTACAAAAAATTAATAACCAAAACTTTTTTTATCATCCTGAAACATTCGTATAATCATTTATTAATAAATTGGTAACATTTCTGACATAACTGCTTGTTTATTTGGTTTTTAACTCATACTTTTTTATCATAAGACAGAAATACATATCCAATCAATTCAATTTATAATCCACATCTATAATTACAGATTTTTTTCTGTATTGTTTTCGGGAACTCTTATTTTTATTAATAAAAATATAATAAAATCACATGTTTCTGTAATTTAATTCAACAAGATTTCTACCATAATGTTAGCGCTACGCACTTTGCCAATAGGTCAATAATCATCCTCGTGTGTGTCAATAGTATTGACATGAATCGGTTCAGTTTTATTTACGTAAAACGATAGAAGAGGTTATAGCATACAACAAATTAAGAAGAAGCGATACTCCGTTTTACAGTAAAAACCCAATTGTATATGAATTTTAAATATCAGAGTCTTATTCCACCACCTCCCAGCGGTAATCCCAAACGAATTCCGGTATAGTTGTGTTTTCCATTGGTGAAAGCGATTACAATCTCAGCATTAAACATCAGAAAAACCTGATCCAGTCTGTATCATGTCTCAATCAGGCCCCCTTTGTCCCTGTGCGATCAATGTATTGAAAAACAGTTTTTCCCTGAAGAGTGTCCCTGATAAAAATGATAATCTTTACAGAAATAGTCTGGAATGATCATATTGAAAATGACCTGTAAAATACTCATTGCTTGTGGCATTTTGGTATATCCCGGGGGTTCTGAAATTGTATTTTGTGGATACCCTGCGGAAGTTGGAGCAGATAGTCACCATCAATATTGGCAGTGTTACCTTTATAAAATTTTGGAGCGTAAACCGTTACAAAGGGTATAACCTCTGCCGAGATATTTGTAAGGGTTCCTTTTTATTCCTTGCGAAAATAATCCGGCAGGGAAAAAAAGTAGGAACAAAAGAAAAATGAAAATTTTAAATGATTTCATAAGTTTCTGAATTATTCTGCAAATCAATGAAAAAGATAAAGAAAATAATAATGAAAACCATTTTTGATGGTTATTCTTAAGTTTGAAACTACCGTTGATTCTGTTTTACTGATTACACCAGGTTGCTTCATACACCTGTTAAACATAAAACCACAACGTATCAAAAAAGAACAGGATGCAGGTAAAATAAAACCAACCATACCCGGGTAAGACATAATATGCGCATAATAGTTACGCTTTTTTGATTATTTTGTTAATTTTGATCTGATTTTGCAATCAAACTTATTACCGTTTCGCATACATATAGAAAGGGATTATCCCTGCCATAAAAAAATAAACCTGATTAAACCCAAACCAGCGTAAAAACTTTTCATGATACCACAAACGCTTTTTGACATTGTTCGCTTTCCCAGTCGCGAAGTATGCATCGGTGATCGACCTTTGGGAGGCAACAACCCGATTCGACTGCAGTCTATGACCAATACCCCTGCATCCGACATAGAATCAACAGTAAATCAGTGCATAAGAATAATTGAGGCAGGGGCTGATTATGTGCGCATATCCACACCCAATCAGAATTCAGCTCATGAAGTCATGAGCGTGAAAAAAAAATTAAGGTCTGCCGGTTTTACCAATCCGCTTATAGCAGATATTCATTTTAATCCCGAAGTTGCCCTGATAGCAGCCCGGCATGTTGAAAAGATACGCATCAACCCTGGTAATTATACAGGAGCCGTTTCAAAGCGCAAGATCAGTTTCAGCAATCAGGAAATAGAAGAGATGCTGGAAAAGACGAGAAACAAGATAAGACCCCTGGTAGATGTTTGCAAAGAAAATGGCACTGTCATCCGTATAGGAACCAACATGGGTTCGCTTTCACCACGAATCATAGCTCAATATGGCAATACCCCTGCCGCCATGGTTGCATCAACCCTTGAGTTTCTGGAGATTTTCAGGTCGCTTGGTTTTCATGATCTGGTCATTTCTTTAAAAACCAGCAAACCTGTTACCATGATCCAGGCATATGAAGAGATGGTTGAGAAAATGCTTGAACTGGGCATGGATTATCCCCTTCACGTAGGCATCACAGAGGCTGGAGAGGGAGAAAACGGAAGAATAAAGTCTGCACTGGGAATTTGTACACTTTTAAACAAAGGTATTGGGGATACCGTAAGGGTGAGTTTAACAGAGAAACCAGAAAATGAGATTCCTTTTGCAAAGAAGCTCACCTCTATTTACCAGATACCTTTTGCTGAAAAAAGAGAAAAAGAATCCTACAACCTGCGAAAACTTGCCATCAGCACCCATGAATTGTTTCCCCTCGGCGACAAAAGACGTGCCCTGGTAATAGAAGACCAAAACCCGGATATTATTGCAAAGGAAGCTGAAAGCAATGTCAATGAGTCAGATGAGAAAAATAAACCAGGAAGTTCAAATACGCATGCAAAGGAAGCTGATGTTTTTTTCATCAAAAATATATCAGAAGCTGATAAAATCTCAGAAAGCATTTTTTTATTGCCAACCAATGATTCCTCCATCGTTGGTAATGACAAAACAATCGTTTTGAGAAGCAATTTAGATGGTATAAGCAATGAAGCCGGGCAAAATTCCGGTGTTTGGATGAAGGTTTCCTGTCCACCTGATGATTCAACAACCAAACACCTGAAAGAAAAGCGCCCCGGGACCATTCTCATAGACCTCAACGGA
>CAZPVB010000191.1:0-7116 GCA_964589855.1 uncultured Bacteroidales bacterium | reverse complement strand
GAGATAAGGCAGAGAGAGCAGGCACAACAAGAAAGAGAGCAGGCACAACAAGAAAAGGAGAAAGCACAACAAGAAAAAGAGCAGGCACAACAAGAAAAACAAAAAGCACAAACCCAACTCGCCAAAGCCATCAAACGACTCCTGGCGAAAGGTTTTACTCCGTCAGAAATAGCAGAGGATTTGGATATTACCGAGGAAGCGATAAGGAAATTGATTTAAATAGTATCAGTAAGAAAACTTCTCATTTTTACATATGCTTGATAAAGAAAACTTCAAGTGCAAGGCGGGCGATGGATGAAAAACAGGAGTTTACTTTTCGTAAATGACTGTTTTGAAGACCAGCCCAACACAGCAATTGGTGTTTTCTTGCAAGCAATAAATATTTGATCATTCCTGGATGTATTCAAGCAAATCATAACTCATACAAAATAAAGTAATCATGAAAAACCATGTGAGTGCCATAACTTTTGGAATTGCCATTATTGTCGCTTCCCTGTTTCTTGGAAGAGCCTATGTTGAAAGATCAAAACCTGATGGTGAAATCCAGGTGACAGGCCTGGGAGAAACCAATTTCACCTCAGACCTTATTGTGTGGGAAGGTAGATTTTCTGCCGAAAACCCTACTTTGCGCGGTGCTTATGCAACACTGGAAAAAGACAAACAAATAACCAGAGAATACCTTGAAGAGAAAGGCGTTGATCCCTCCAATATTGTTTTTAAAGCGGTGGAGATGATCGAGCTTACTCGCACCAAATACAACGATGAGGGAAATTATGCCGGAGAAGAGTTTATTGGTTACCGGCTTTTTCAAACACTGGAAATTGAATCAAAAGAGGTAGAAAAAATTGAAAAAATATCTCGCGAAATCACCGAATTATTGAATAAAGGAGTACAGTTTTACTCTCAATCTCCCCGTTATTATCTCACCCAACTCAAAGATCTGAAGATTGAAATGATTAGTCGCGCAACCGAAGACGCCCGGATAAGAGCAGAAAAAATTGCAGAAAATGCAGGAGGCACCCTGGGTGAACTCCATTCAGCAAAAATGGGTGTATTTCAGATCACTGGTCAAAACTCCAAAGAGGACTATTCCTGGGGTGGAACGTTCAATACATCCTCAAAGGAAAAAACCGCATCCATTACCATGAGACTGGTTTACAAGGTAAAGTGATTTAATTTTTGAATCCGCTCTCTTTGATTTACTACCTTTCCCAAAAGATGTGATTTATCCAGGGTATTTATAATATATTACTAAAAAACCAAAACCTTACATGCTGAAAATATTTTCAAATCTAAACTTAAAGCAATCATGAAACAGTTATTGAGTAGTTTTGCCGTAATCATTTTTCTGGCTATTACAAGCTGGAGCGGTTCTGCAAACCCGCTATGGTTAAGATACCCGGCCATCTCACCTGATGGCAAAACCATCGTATTTAACTACAAAGGTAATATTTACACCGTGCCCTCCTCCGGTGGTACCGCTACCCCTTTGACGCTCAGTGAGCACTACGAGTACGCAGCGGTTTGGAGTCATGATGGTGAAAAAATCGCATTTGCATCTGACCGCTATGGCAACTTTGATATTTACGTGATGCCTGCCTCTGGTGGGGAAGGCAAGAGAATCACTTACCATTCCAATGCTGAGAAACCAAGCGATTTCAGCAGAGACAATCAAAATATAATTTTCAGCACAAGCAGGCAGGATCTGCATACCAATGTTCAATTTCCTTCAGGTATGATGGCAGAACTATACACTGTACCTGTTGATGGAGGCAGGGTAGATCAGATAATCACCTCTCCTGCTCATGATGCCACTTACAGTCCTGATGGCAAAAAGATCATCTATCACGACAGGAAAGGGTACGAAGATGAATGGCGTAAACACCATACATCATCCGTTACACGCGATGTTTGGGTGTATGATACAGAATCTGATGAATATACACAGTTAAGCAACTGGGAAGGAGAAAACCGCAATCCTGTTTTTACCGCCAATGGTGACGATTTCTATTATCTGTCGGAGGAGAGCGGGTCGTTCAATGTTTTTAAAAGCTCGTTGTCTGATCCAGGTACTTCCGCACAAATCACCAACTTTGAAAACCATCCCGTAAGGTTTCTGACCCTCAGCGATAATGGTACACTTTGCTTCAGTTATCATGGTGAGATTTATACCATGCAGGAAGGTCAGCAACCTGAGAAGCTGGATGTAAATCTTGCCCTGGACGGACTGCTTAACCTGGATGAAACCGTAAGCGTAAACAGCGGATTTACTGAAACCAGCCTGTCTCCCAATGGAAAAGAGTTTGCCTATGTTTTTCGTGGTGAGATATTCGTAAGCAGTGTGGAACACGGCACCACCAAAAGAATTACCGATACCCCTTACCAGGAGCGCAGTGTAAGTTTCAGTCCCGACGGAAAATCATTGCTCTATGCAGCAGAGGTTGATACCAGCTGGAATGTTTACCAGGTATCTATTGCCAGGGAAGAGGAACCTTATTTTTTCCTTTCAACCATCCTTGAAAAGGAAGAGGTGGTCGCCACCGACAAGGAAGAGTTTCAACCCGCATATTCGCCTGACGGAAAGGAAGTTGCCTACCTGGAAGATCGTACCATTTTAAAAGTGATAAACCTTGAATCAAAAGAATCAAGACTCATTTTGGGACCAGAGCATAACTACTCTTATGCTGATGGAGATATGTGGTATCGCTGGTCACCCGACAGCAAGTGGTTTCTGGTGCAGTTTGGTCAGCAGGAAAGAATATTATCGCCCGAAGTTGGATTGATTGAGGCATCAGGAAAAGGTAAATTAAGAAATCTAACCCGAAGTGGTTACTCCGATTTTAGTCCCAAATGGGCCATGGATGGGAAGATGATGATTTGGGGTTCGAACAGGGAAGGAAACCGCAGTGAAAGCGGTTGGTCTAACGAAGGTGATGTCTATGGCATGTTCTTTACACAGGAAGAATACGACAAATTTCAATTATCGGAAGAAGAATTCGAACTCCTGAAAGAGATGGAGAAAGAAGATGGCAAAGAAGACAAGGACAGCGAAGAAGAGGATAAGAAAGAAAAACGCAAAAAAAAGAAAGATAAGGATGAAGAAGAAGACAAAGAATCGGCCGATACACTTCAGTTTGACTGGGACAACCTGACAGAGCGAAAGGAAAGACTGACCATCCACACATCAAGAGGTTCTGATTATGTACTTTCGAAAGAAGGAGATAAGTTGTTTTACATGACCCGGTTTGAAGGAAAAAACAACCTATGGGTAACAGAACTCCGCACGAAGAAAACCAAACAGTTTGCCGCCATTGGCGCCGGAAGTGTGAGCATGGAATTATCGGATGACGGAAAATTCCTGCTGGTATTGGCCGATGGCAAACCCATGAAGGTGAGTACTTCTGATGGCGAGGTAAAATCCATTTCCACAAAGGGAGAGATGGTATTGAAACGTGCCGAAGAAAGGGCGTATATATTTGAGCACGCCTGGCGCCAGGTTCGTGAGAAATTCTACGTACCCGATCTGCAGGGGGTCGACTGGGATTTTTACAAGGAAGAGTATGAAGTATTTCTCCCTTATATCAACAATAATTACGATTTCACCGAAATGCTCAGCGAAATGTTGGGTGAACTTAATGCGTCGCACACCGGAAGTGGGTATCGGCATCGTGCAAAAAACGGTGACAATACAGCATCTTTAGGACTGCTTTATGACTATGCACATAAGGATGATGGCTTGCTGATCGCCGAAGTACTTGAAAAAGGTCCGCTTGACAAGGCAAAATCAAAGGTTGAAGCAGGACATGTTATCGAAAAAATAGATGGGAAAGCAGTTACCCGGGATATTGATTTTTACATGTTACTGAACCGTAAGCAAGGCGAGAATGTACTGCTTGACCTGCGTGATCCTGCAGGAGATTCGACCTGGCAGGAAGTAGTCAAACCCATTTCACTGGGTGCCGAAAATCAAATTCTTTACAAAAGATGGGTGGAAACCCGCCGTGAAGAAGCAACCCGCTTGTCTGACGGTAGGATCGGTTATGTACATGTACGGGGTATGAACGACCCCAGTATGCGAACTGTGATTGAGGATGCTCTTGGAAAACACCTGAATGCTGATGCATTGGTGGTTGACACCCGGTTCAATGGCGGTGGAAACCTGCATGATGTACTTTCCGATTTTCTTACCGGCGAAAAGTACATGGATATCATCCCACACGGACAATATATTGGTTACCAACCCAGGAGCAGGTGGGTAAAACCATCTATCGTGATTATGGGAGAGGGCAATTATTCCGACGCACATCTGTTTCCGGTGGCATACAAGATCAAAGATGGGGGTCAGACCTTAGGCATGCCTGTGCCGGGTACAGGTACCTTCGTTTGGTGGGAAACTCAGATAGACCCTACCGTTTACTTTGGAATACCCATGGGAGGATGGCGCCCCATAGGTGAACCATTCCTGGAAAACAATCAGCTTGAACCCGATATCAAAGTAATGAACGAACCAGGTGTGATGGCCGAAGGTCGCGATCAGCAACTGGAAGAAGCAGTAAAGGTATTGCTTCAGGAATAAAAGAAAATCAGTATCTGCATAAGGATTTACCCCGGCGTTTTTTGTGTTTAAAAATGCCGGGGTATTTTTTATTCCCGATCAGAATAGGTTTTTCGATGATGGAGTTTTAATAATTTCAACACCTGTAAATATTTACCCCAAAAATGGCATTAGAAAGTTATTTTACAGAAAATCAAAATTATAGACAGACACTAAGCAATGACTGCAAGAAGAATTATAACAACACTAATGAATGTTGAAATAGAAAATCCTGCTATCAAATCCTTTCTTTTTTTAATGATTGCCCAAATTAATAGTAGCAGGGGTAAAATCAATAAAGAACCCAAAACATAAGAATAAACAGGATTTGCAATAAAAAAGCTCAGACTGTAAATAATTCCGTAAATTTCGCTATATCCCTCACTATCTGCACTAATAACCAACCTGACAATCAGCAGAAAAACAGTTAAAACTAACGCATATAACATGGGAACAATGAATGTTGTTACTTTTACCTTCATCCTTTTTAAATTAAAAAAAACCATCAACTAAGCATCTATCTTTCCAAGGATCTTATCCATTATCCAACTCGCATGTGTTGCGGTATATCCATTTGAAGGATGCAGATAATTTCCCTCCAGAAGTTGCTTTTTCATATTTTCAACATGGTAAAGCTGGATATTTTCGGGGTTTTCAATAAAAATCTCCTGATGTTTAGTATTTTGATTGACCAGCAACAAGGGTTGATCAGAAAAAACAGAAAATTGTATTTTCCCCTTGCTTCCAAATATTTCCACCCTGTCTTCAGAAAAACCACAACCAAAATTCCAGGTTCCACTTCCGGTTATCCCACCCTCATGCATCCAACATGCTGTGATGGCATCCTTTGCTTCATACAGGTGCTGTTGATTTTGACTAATGCCATAAACCTTTTTCACATCTCCCAGGAGAAAAATAAACAAGTCTAGTCCATGACTTGCCAAGTCATCAAAGTAACCACCTGGAGCAACTTTTGGATCTGTTCGCCAATTGTATTCCCCTGACAAATCCAAATCACCGGGAGGTTTGCTTAAATGCCAGTTAATATGCCTTATTTCGCCAATTTCATTTTTTTTCAACCAGGTTTGCACCTGAATAAAGCGGGGCAACGATCGTCTGTAGTAAGCAACAAAAAGAGGTAAATCCTTTTCTTTAAAAGATTGATGGATATCCAAGCTATCTTTATAGTCAGGGGCTATTGGTTTTTCAATACAACAGGGTTTACCGGCATCAGCAACTTTCAGGGCATAATACTTATGTGAATCAGGGGGTGTGGCAATGTAAACTGCATCTACTTCTTCATCGTTAATGAGTTGATCGGCATCGGTATAATACTTTTTAATATCGTGCCTTTGGGCATAATCTTTCAATTTTTCCATATCCCTTCTCATAACCGCAATCACCTGAAAACCATCTGTTTTTTGATATGCCGGTCCACTTTTTACTTCTGTTACGTTGCCACATCCAATAAAACCCCAACGTATTAATCCTGAACTTTTTACGCTATCATTCATATCCATTTTATTTATTTAAAAAAATCTGAAAGTTGAGTCCACTCCGAAAACAAGTTTTCGGGAAATTCGTGAAAATTCTATGTTTTTAATTATCTGAATATTAAATATTTGAATTAGTGTCAATTCGTGTAATTGACTTTGTCGAGCTCCGCTTCGCTCCGGTTCGTGGATAATAAACTTTTCAGAGTGGACTCGTAGTTTAATAATAAATTCCAATTTTCCGATATGCTACACCTTGTCCGTTCTGATCATTCAACAATTTAAAAAAATCGATAGCTTTGAATATCTGTTCTTCCGCTAATTTGAAATTGGATTGGTTGATAAAAATACCGGATAGGGAAATATGTGCCTCTGCCTGCATTTTCTGATCTCCAACAGATTGATAGTAATCCAGGGCTTTTTGTTGATGATATAATGCAGAATCGCGGCTAAATTCATTGTAATAGTCATGCCAGTTTGCCAACAGCTGATGAACCCTGGCCAATCGATCATTTTGTCCGGATTTCTGCAAATTGTTAGCCAGTTCCAGCGCCCTTTTATGTAAGGTTAGTCTGATAGAATCTTCCAGAAGATGATCTTCTATCCACTGAAGGGTTGAATCCACCTTCGCCTCCCCGGGCGCTTCAGTTTGTGTGAATCCCAACTTCACAAACAATAGAGATGATACCAATACAAGTATAACTTTATACATTAATGCTGTTTTTGTGTATTTGATTTAAAGTTAATAAATAAAAGTTAAAATCAGTCGTGAAGGATTGATTCTTTTTTTGAGAACCAATTTGCATCTGATCAATAAACTATTGTTACACCCTAAAAAAATAAAAATGGACTAAAAGCTTACAGATTTCTGTTTGTAAAAGATTATGGACTCCGGTGAAACATAAAATGACCAGAGGATTTAGTCCTGGAAGTGATCATAGGGTAAAAAAAGAATTTCCTTTAGAATATAAATTATTGAGTCCACTCCGAAAACTTGTTTTCGGCAAATCTGTGTTCATTTTCTTTTTT
>CAZPVB010000190.1:0-7173 GCA_964589855.1 uncultured Bacteroidales bacterium | reverse complement strand
AAGGGGTAGCAGTTGCTCAGTATCACATCGCAAATTTCCGAGATCCAGGGTTTTTGAACGAACTCGTAATAGGCATCTACATACCCAACAGGTATGCCGGGTAGTTCACTTTTTACCTGTCTTATAAAGTCCAGAAGTTCTGTTTCTGTCAGGTCATTCCGGTACAAGACTTCGTTGCCCACAGCGGCGATATCCACAAATCCTTGTTTTGCCAATTGAATAAGGTTTTGGATCTCTTCCTGGTTTTTTTCTTTTTCTTTGCCCAACCAGGCACCAACCAGGGTTTTTAGACCATACTCCTTTGCGATTTTGGGAATCAGTTCATTTCCTTCGATGCAGGAGAAAGAGCGGATCCACTTGGTGTATTTGCTCAATATTTCCATTCTTCTTCTGATCTGATGTTCCGAAATTGTGTCTCCCGGCTTCTGTCCATCTTCATAAAGGCTGAAACAAAGTCCATGGAGTCCACCATACAAGATTTCCAGGTAAAGATTACGGATATCTTCAATTGATTTTCCATCCCAATAGCCGGGTTTCAGCTCCTGAGCAGTGGCTTTGTACTTTAAAAATTGATCGGGTCTGAATGACATTTTTTTAAATATTAAATGTTTTTGTTTTATTACTTGTGCTTTATTTTAAAAGGACTACAACTCACCCCTTCTTCGTACCAGCTCATCTTTAATTTCTCTTGCCTTGTCTTCTGTAAGGTTGTAATTCCACATTACCCAAATGGCCAGTGCTGCCGTAGTGGCAGGTACAATTATATCGGCAAGTCTTAATCTGGTGAGAGTCTCGGTGGTTTGTAAAGCAGCATTCTGATCGAAACCTACCAGTTTGAGAACCAAACCACCCATTACCAATGCTAATGCCTGCCCGAGTTTAACCATCCACCAGTAAATGGCTCCAAAGGTTCCCTCTTTTCTGGGCATGCCATTTTTCAATTCATCCAGATCGCAAACATCGGCTGTCATACTCATCATCAGGGTAAATAGTCCACCAATACCAAAAACCATAAGGGGCAGAGGCATGAACATCAGCCATGGGTATTCAGGATTGAATCCCCACCATTTCAAACCATATCCTATTATGGAGAGAAAAGTAGCTACAATGAAAGCATTCCTTTTACCCCATTTATTCGCCATCATGGTAATGATGGGGATAATGAGAAAGGCTGTAGCCACAGCGCTAACAGTAGAAAACCATGCTGGCCAAGTGCCGGCAGCACCATAATCTCCTCTGAACATATAAAAAACGATAATGAAATAACTAAAAGAAGCCACCATTTGAAATCCATTGAAAACCAAAAATGTTGCTCCACAGAGTTTGACAAATTCTTTGTTTTTGAAGATCTGGATCATGTTATTGATCAGGCTTTTCAGATTTTTGAATATGTTTTTTAGGGTGAGATCATCCCGGTTGGTTAAATTGGACTGGTCAATTTCCTTGCAGAATAATGCCGGCAATATTCCCAGAATCATACAAATCCCACCCACGATGATAGATAGTCTGCGTACCCCGATCGCTTGTGTATCAAACAGATCTGGATTGGCGATGAGTACCCAGAACCAGGGCACTATCATCCATGCTATTTGTCCCATAGTTTGAGAAAATCCCATCAAACGGGTCCGTTCGTTATAATCTGAGGTCATTTCATATCCCAAACCGATTAGCGGTGTGGAAAACATGGTATTACCCAAAAGATAAATGATCGAGAGAATAAGGAAGTACCAGAAGTTGTACATCTGAGAATTTTCAGGGTTGAGTTGCCATAAAACTGCAAACAAAAACCCACTCAGTATTGCACCAACAAAAATGTAGGGTTTTCTGCGACCAAACCGCGACTTGGTGTTGTCTGTTATATATCCCATGATGGGGTCGGAAATTGCATCGAAAAACCTTGGCAATCCGCCTAGTAATCCGGCAAGAAAAGGATCCATACCAAATGCCGTAAGTAAAAAGAACATAAAGATCCCTAAGGCTCCGGGTAAAAGATTGTTGACCAAATGACCAGCCCCAAAAGCGGCTTTTTGCACCAGGGGTACTCTGTCTTTTTCAGGTGTTTTGATATTTGACATTCTATTTTGCTTTTAGTGAAAACTTATCTTCTCTTTTTCTGTCATATACTTGCTCAGGCAGGTATCAGGATGGTTTGTAATGCTTTGCCACTGATAGTGAACTCTGCAGCCGATTGCCCTGGTGCATTCAGCTTAATGCCTTTGGGATTTTCTGACGGGTTGAAAACCACCACGGCAATACTTCCATCGGGATTTTGCGCGGCGGTAACCATCATCTCCTCATCGGTGTTTTCAAACCCGATCCTCACGGCACCTGGTCGAATGAACCTGCTGAAATGGGCAAGGGTGTAATAGATAGGTGTGAAATACACTTCATCTTTATCAGGATCAACAATTACTGGCGCCACACACCAGTTTTGTGCCCAGTTGGGCCCGCCCTGTCTGTCGAGCACCATATTCCAGTCTATCCATCCATCCACATGATTGTTGAGGCAACCGATAATGTCGCGGGCATAGCGAAAAACAGGTACGTATTTCGGATGCAAATACTTCTGATCTTCGGGTGCCCAGTCCCAACCCCAGTCGGTAGCTTCTTTCGACCAATACCATTGATCATCTTTCCATTTGGGTACTTCTGCATCTACACATGCTTCCGATTGTATGAGGTGCTTGCCGGGTGCCTTGTTATGGGCATACTGCAAGGCATCAGGAAACCAGTCGTAGGTACTGGCATACCAATGAACAGCAGTGCCATCGTAGTATCTGGCATTTTCTTCGTTGGCAAACATCACATCCACCCATTTGAGTAGCTCATGATCACGGTTCTGGTCAAATCCCAGGATCTTCACATCATGACCATCGTTTTCAAGTTTAGGTCCCAGGTGATTTTTTACAAATTCGGTCATTTCTTCAGGTGTATAGTGCATGCTTTCCCAGTTGCTGTCGTTTCCCAGAGGTTCGTTTTCTACGGTAAACCCCCAAATATCAATACCTTCAGCGTTGTAAGCATCCAGGTATTTGGAGAAGAACAGTGCCCAGGTATCGTAGTATTGCGGCAGGAGTTTACCTCCTTTCCAGTCTTTGTTATCTTTCATCCAGGGTGGGGCGGTCCAGGGTGAAGACATGATCTTAAATCCATCTTTGGAAACCGCCATGGCATCTTTGATCATCGGTATGATATCGTCGCGGTCCTCCTCAACAGAGAAATGTTCGAGCTCAGTATCGCCTTCAACGGGTGCATAGGAATAGTTTCCCAGCGAGAAATCGCAGGAGTTCATGTGCGTGCGTGTGAGTGAATAGCGTGCCCCTGACTCACCAAAATAGGCTTCCAGTATCTTATCCCGGTTTTCTTTGCTTACCTGGTTGAGCAGGTAGGCAGATGCCTCGGTAAAAGAACCTCCGAAACCGGTTATCTCCTGGTATTTTTCATTGGGTAGGATGCTGACCTGCGTTGCATTTTCCATTGACTGAAAATCTGTGACCTCAGTGAGTTGGTGGCCACTTTCAGATGTCTCAAAGATTTGAATGTTGGTTTTTTGAGGGGTGTTGCAACTGCTCATAATCATCAGAATGAGTGATACGTAGATAAATGCGTGGAAAGATTTTTTCATTTCGCTTAATTGTTTTGTTGTCCGTTATTCAATAAAGGGTTCACAGGAGGGATTTTCACATCCTGCATCAATGAATCTGGTTTGCCATTGTAGGTTTTGGTAATGGGTTTGCCATCACGGGTAAGTCCATCAAATATGCCTTTGTCCACTTCATCCCATAGCACATATTTGGCCTGTGACTGGAGATTGATAAGTCCAAAATGATTTTCTGATCCCAGGGGATTGGCAGCATCTTTCCATTTTTCATCAAAAGCTTCAAAATAAAAGCATGAAATTCCCTGGGTGTTGGTCCATTCACGCATCAGATCATGATAGAGGGCGGATTTATACTCATCGGTAGCTCGTGCGCCATCATTTCCATAGGCTTCGTTAGATACTGATGCCCAGCCTGTTTCACCAATGTGAACGGGTTTATCCACATCAAGGCTTTTCATGTAGTCAACTACGCTTTGGTATTGGTTTTGAGCATATTGAAGTGCCCTATGCATGGCAGCATCAATTTTTTCCATATCCGAAAGGTCCTGTTCCTCTTCACTCACACCCCAGAAGTCAGGGTTGTAATGCGTATCGTGCATAGGATAAGTATGCATTGAGATAAAATCGACCGACCTGATGAGCTGGTTCAGATCATCCTTGTGGTATTCAGAGTCACCACCGCCCCAGGATGCGAAATTATCGGAACTGGTGATCCAAAGATTTTCTGGTAATTCACCTTCCTTTTTCAGATTTTGCAGATAGTTGACCCATTTGAGGATGATACCTGGCTCAACATAATATTCCCATGCCCAATGCACCATGGCTTCATTTCCGACAGCAATGATCTTTACAATGTCAGGATATTGCAAGGTCAGCTCTACAGCACGTTCTATTTCTACAGCATTTCTTTCGCTTTCTTCGTTGCGGATGCGATCGGGAAGGTCTGTGAATGCATTTTTGCAGTCTATCCACGCGCCCAGCATCACATACATCTCAAAATCAGGGTCTTCTTCTTTTAGTTGGCTGATGGCTTTTAGCAAGTTAGCTGCTTCCTCGAGATGGACATTGTAAGTTCTGAGTACTTTGATGCCCATTGCCGAAAGAATTTTCATGTCTTCTTTCAATTGATTTACAGTGGGTTGAATGTCGCGGGTATTCTCACGGTATCCGCCATAAGAGATCGCCAGATATTCAGGATTTCCCAGAATATCTGCAGCTGTTTTATCCGCAAGCTTCTGATGAGGAGTGCAGGATAACATCAGTCCTGCAACGATCCATGCAATCAGCATGAAGGATTTTCTCATTATTCTTTGGTGTTTATTTTTCAAATTACTGATCATATCTAAATCGAATTTTTTTCTTCTGTTCGGCGATCTTCCAGGTCTTTTTCCATTTGCAAACAGGTTTTTTGATCTATCGCATAAAAATAGAGCATTATGGCGCAAGACATATACAGGATTCCGGGCACAACGGAGATCATCAGTTTAATTCCCGTAATGGAAGTTGTGGTTTGTTCTACGTTGGGTTCAAACTGAAATAAAGCAAGCATCCAACCCGCCAATGCACCACCAATACCCCATCCTGCTTTCTGGGCAAAGGTGGCAGCTGAAAAAACCAAACCCGTTGCACGTCGGTTAAATTTCCATTCAGAGTAATCGGCTGTATCTGCCAGCATGGTCCAAAGCAATGGTACAGCGGGTGCATAGGTGAATTTAGCTAGGATATTGAGTGTGTATACGCTGTAAACATCTTCATTGCCAGGCAAGTAAAGCAATATAAAGAACAACCCAGAGATCAAAGAGCTGGCCATGTACACGTTTCTTTTGCCAAACCGCTTGGCTAGTGGTTTGGAGAAGGGTATCCCGGCAATGAGTGCAACTGTTCCAATTACATTGAATAACTGCACGCTTTGCTCTTTCCCCACGTAATATTTGAAATAATAGGCAATGGAGAGGTTTTGCAAGGCAAACATGATAAAGGAAATAATTCCCACGAAAAACAGGATGACCCAGGGTCCATTTTTAAACAGATTTTTTACATCTTTTTTCAGGTCTTTCTGTTGTGCCGGGGGTGGTGCCACTCTCTCACGGGTGGTTTTGAAAGTGATCATAAACAAAATAAAACTGACAGTGGCAAAAAGCGTTAAGGTGTATTGATAGCCCTTGGCCATGTCTCCCCTACCGAAATAATCTGCAAGGTAAAGAGCAGTACCTGTTACGATCAACTGCCCGGCAAAAGCAAATATGAACCGATATGAATTCAGACCTGCTCTTTCATAGGAGTTAGAGGTCATAACTGCCCCTAATGATGAATAGGGCAGATTGATGGCGGTAAACACAGTCATTAAAAGCAGATATGTAACCCCGGCATAAATTACTTTTCCTGTTTCACCAAAGTCTGGTGTACTAAATGTGAGGACGGCCAAAACGCTATAGGGTAATGCCATCCAAAGCAGGTAGGGTCTGAATTTACCCCAACGGGTGTTGGTTCTGTCTGTAATAATTCCCATCAGCGGATCGCTGAACATATCCCAGAAACGGGCAATCAACATGATCGTGCCGGCCGCCGCTGCCGATATAC
The DNA here is from genome assembly GCA_964589855.1 of uncultured Bacteroidales bacterium. Lineage (GTDB taxonomy): Bacteria > Bacteroidota > Bacteroidia > Bacteroidales > UBA7960 > SKVR01. Next base: position 992 of record CAZPVB010000190.1, on the reverse strand, counting down.
CAAAAGTATCTGTATAAAAAATCAGGATCCAGAAGCCCACCATGTCCCACACAAAATGGGAGGCAGTGTCGCCCAGACCATACCCGATTTTCTCTTTTACAGATAGTTTTTTGTCGTTACTCATTTCAGGTTGTTGTGTTAGATTATTTTGATTGTTTTTAAAATGAATTCACTCATAGAAAATCTTTGTTTCAATCGATTGCAGCGGAAAATATTTCAATTACTTTCTTAGGTTCCCGGTCTACCGTGTATAGTCCCCAGTGTTTTTCAGCACCCATAGGATTGTCAGGGTTTCCTTTCCAGTCTTCGTCGAAAGCTTCAAAAATGAATGTGGTAATGTTGTTGTCTTTTGACCATTCCATCAGTTCCCGGCAGTATTGCTTCTGCTTTTCCTGGCTGGCGCGTGAGCCAAATTCAGATGCGATAGTTGCCCATCCTGCTTCTGCAATCACAATTTGCTTTCCAGGCAAGGCATTCATCACTTCTTCCACATTCTCAATGGTGTAGCTCATTCCTTCATCAATATCTTTTCCCTCCCAAACAGGATACACATGGATGGAGACAAAATCGACCACTTCAGCCAGTTGCCTGCCGTGGTCGGCCCACCATTTGTAATTGTCGGCAACCGTTACCGGCTGATCAATGGATTGTTGTACTTTTTGAACGTACGCCATGGCAGAATCCAGGGAAACCATATGATCATTCCATTCTACTAAAATCTCATTGCCTACGTTAACTGCAACCACAATATCGCTGTATTCATTGGCCAATTCAATTCCTTTGGCAATTTCCAGGGCATTTCGTTTTTTATTTTCATCCAGTGTCTCCTGTGGAATGGGTTCGGTAAGCCATTCGCATGTTTCGTGCGCACTGAGTTCTGCCCTCAACCAAATACCCAGCATTACTTTAAAATCCAGGTTGTATTCTCTGATTACCTCAAGCACCATTTGGGTGTTCTCTTCGCAATCATAGAGGCGAAAAAGGCGAAAGGG
>CAZPVB010000189.1:0-7209 GCA_964589855.1 uncultured Bacteroidales bacterium | reverse complement strand
TGGACAACAAACTTTTCAGAGTGGACTCAATAATAAATTTTCAAATCATCGAAAATCCCTGATTGCGGGGAAATGCCAAAACAGAACATCCGGTTTGGCAGACTGGCAAACTGACTCTTTTGCAGGCAATAAATCGAAACACTTGTCTTTGAAATATTTCAATTAGACTCTCATCATCCTTATTTCCCTGTTTTTAAAAATTATGCTGTTATGAAGGAAAATAAAAATGTTTTCATATTCGGAATTGATGATTACAACCAGGAAGAATTAAAATCCATTGAACACGCGGAGCAATACAATTTTATCCCTTTGTTTGAGGCATCGGATATGATGATCTTGCTCAAAGGAGAACTCATTGATTACGAAAAGATAATTCAGGTTGCCAAAAAGAAGCTCGACCAGTTTGAGGGCACTGTTGATGCCATTATCGGATTTTTTGACCCCGCCATGCTCCCCGTTTTCTATCTTTGTCAGGAATATGGACTGAACGGACCGGGTCTTTTCCGTGCGCTGCTTTGCGAACACAAGTACTGGAGCAGACTGGAACAAAAAAAAGCAATACCCGGTAATATCCCTGATTTCACCTTCCTTGACCCTTTTCATGATCAACAACTGGATGACATTGGCATAAAAACTCCTTTTTGGCTGAAACCCGTTAAGTCTTATGGTGGTCAGCTCGGATTTAAAATTGAAAACCAAGAGGATTTGGACAACAGTTTGAAGCAGATCAGAGAAAACATAAAATATTTCGCACACCCTTTCAATCATATGCTTTCTCTGGCAGATAACTCAGAAATGCCAGAAGACGCAAGAAAGATTGACGGAAATTATTGTGTTGCTGAAAGCCTGATGGAAGGTGAACTTTTTACCATGGAAGGGTTTGTGTTTGAGGGTGAGGTGCATCAGCATGGGCTCTTCCACTCAGTTACCTATAAGGATTCAACCAGTTTCTTTGCTTATATTACCCCAGCGCAGTTGGACGAAAATGTGCAAAAGCGAATGCAAGGTGTTGCAGAAAAAATACTCAAGCAAATTAAATTCAATAATTCACCTTTCAATATCGAGTTTTTTTATGATAAAAAGCAAGACCGGATATGGTTGCTGGAAATAAACACCCGAATCTCGCAATCGCATAGCGAAATATTTAAACTTGTACATGGCAGTTCCAATCATCAGTTTCTTGTGCACACGGCAACAGAACAAAAACCCTATATGAAGAGACGTCGTGGTAAATATAATATCGCCGGAAAATTCCATTACCGGTTATTTACAAATGAAGGAAAAGTTACCGCCATTCCTTCCGAAAATGTGATAAACCAACTGGAAGCAGAATTCGACGCAAAAATCTTTCTCGAGATAGAAAAAGGGCAGAAATTGTCCGAACTGCCCGGGCAGGATTCATTCAGCTCGCGATTGGCAAAAATACACATGGGAGCCCAGAACAAGGAAGAACTTTACAATAAATATGATAAGATAATAGATGAACTTAACATACGTGTGCAATCTTAATTGGAACAAAGCATAAATTATGTAAACTGATGGATGGTGTCAGCAGGAAAAACAATGTTTTTCAGGAATTTTTGATAAAATAGTGTCAATTACGAAGCATTTGATGGATGAAAAACAAAAGTTTTTTTGTTTGTGTATTGTGTTGAGTTCCTTGAAAAAGCCTTTTTGATGGCGTGTATGTCTTTTTTTATAGCACCAGTGTTTAAGAGAACAATTCACTTTTTCCCGGAAAACCCTAAAGATGTGAAATTAAATCTGTTTATATGAAACCCATCAATGACTTTCCCGAAAAGATCAAAGAAATAGAAAACCAATACATTTCCATGCCGGATGGGGTCAAGCTGGCCGCGCGTATCTGGATACCTGAAAGTGCGTGGGATGATCCGGTACCTGCCATTCTGGAATATATCCCCTACCGCAAGCGAGACTTTAAGCGATTAACCGATGAAATCAATCATCGCTATTTTGCCGGACACGGGTATGCAGGCATCCGCGTTGACATCAGAGGAAGTGGTGATTCGGAGGGAATCATGACCGATGAATACCTGGAGCAGGAACTCAGTGATGGAGAAAGAATCATTGAGTGGTTGGCAGAGCAACCCTGGTGCGATGGCAATGTGGGTATGATCGGAATATCATGGGGCGGATTCAACGGTTTGCAGATTGCCGCCCGGCGCCCAAAAGCGCTTAAAGCCATCGTAACCGTTTGTTCTACCGACGACAGATATGCCGATGATGTGCATTACATGGGGGGATGCCTGTTGGGCGATAACCTTTCATGGGCATCAGTGATGTTCGACAGGAACTCTACGCCACCCGACCCGGAAATCATAGGAGATAACTGGCGGAACATATGGATGGAGAGACTTGATAAAAGTGGATTATGGATAAAGAATTGGCTCGAACACCAGCGCCGGGATGAGTATTGGAAGCACGGGTCAGTTTGTGAAAATTATGAGGATATTCAATGCCCCGTAATGGCTGTGAGTGGATGGGCTGATGGGTATTCCAACTCGGTATTCCGGCTGCTTAAAAATCTTAAAGTACCACGTATGGGATTGGTTGGCCCATGGAGCCACCGATACCCGCATGATGGAATGCCTGGACCAGCTATTGGATTTTTGCAGGAGTGCATCCGTTGGTGGGATCAATGGCTTAAAAATAAGCAAACTGGTATTGATCAAGAACCTGTGCTGAAAGCATGGGTGCAGGAGAGTGTTCATCCTTTTACCAGCTATCAGGAAAGACCGGGGTACTGGCTGGGCCTCGACCAATGGCCCTCAAAAAAGGTAGAAAATAAAAAGCTTATCCTGGGAAATGACCATACGCTCTTTAATAATCCTGCCCGGGAGGAAGAACCCTTAGCATTGGCAGTACAGTCACCCCTGAATTTGGGTATGTTTGCCGGAAAATGGTGTTCATACTCCGCTCCACCTGATTTGCCCGGCGATCAGCGTGATGAAGATGGAGGAGCTCTTGTTTTTACCAGCAAACCCCTTGAAGAAGACTTGCATATCATTGGTATGCCGGTAGCTGATTTACAACTGAAGGTAAACCGTCCGGTGGCTATGATTGCCCTGCGACTGTCTGATGTAGCTCCTGATGGCAAGGCTACACGTGTAACGTTTAGTGTTTTAAATCTGTGCCACAGAGAAAGTCATGAACATCCCAAAAAACTGAGACCCGGAGAAAAATACAACATCAAGGTGAACTTTAATGAGATCGGACATGTCTTTCCCGCAGGAAACAGAATCAGGATATCTGTCTCAACCTCTTACTTTCCATTGGCATGGACACCGCCTCAATTGGTAATGATGCATATTTACGGACAGGAAAGCATTCTTTATCTGCCAGTAATCAATAGCAAAGGAGATGGTGAAGTTGTATTCAAAACTGCTGAAGGGGCAAAACCTGTCACTCAAAAGGAGATTACTCACGCACCCCGCTACAAATGGAATGTTAACAGAGATTTGATCACTGATGAGGCTTCTATGGAAGTAGATAAAAACCAGGGAACTTTTTACCTGAAAGAGATTGATCTTGAGGTTTCGCAGAAAACAGTTGAAAAATATTCCGTGAGGAAAGACTCGCTGGATTCCATAAAAGCTGAAACAAACTCCCAAAGAAGACTCAGGCGTGGTAAGTGGGATATTATGACCCAAACCCATACCATCCTCACTTCTGACCATGAGAATTTCTATCTGCATGCAACGCTGGATGCTTATGAGAGCGACAAGAGGGTTTTTTCCAAAATATGGAACGAAAAAATTCCCCGCGATCATGTTTAAATTTCGATCGGTTCTTTTATTTTGCCGGATTTTGGGTTATCAATGCCAGGGTATCAGTATTCAGTATCTTTTTGTCAGAACGCCTATGACGCAGACGCTGCGCAATGCAGATGATCACTGATAAAAAAATTGCGATGATCAGTGTTGGTCGAAGGCTATCCTCGTTATTTGCCTTCCGTAAATGCGTGCGGAAAATTCTTAATGGTTAAGATCATGGGTTTTCCATCACATCTTTTTACCTTTATAGTCCAAAATTCAGCCAGTTCAAAACCACTTTCATGATAAAGCAATGGAAAAACTACGAAAAATAAACAGGATACTATTCTTCACCCTTGCCATATTTGCACTGTTTTATTTTGGATCTTCTTTTTTGATAACCCTTATATTTGGCGTTTTCTTCGCTTCGTTGGTCAGTCCGCTTGCCAGTTTGCTCGAAAAGATCAGAATACCCCGCATTTTTGCTGCTTTGGCAGCTACACTGGTTATCTTTGTTGTAGTAGGTGGTATCATGTATCTGTTTTTCTATCAACTAACACTGTTTATCACCGATATTTCACAAATTCGAAGTGAATTACAATCTTTTATTAATGCGGCCCAAAAATGGATAACCGATGCTGTCAACCTTTCTCTGGAAGATCAGAGGCGCATATGGCAGGATCGTTCGGGTCAGCTACTCAATCAACTTGAATCTGCCGTTACCAGTTTTCTTGGCAACCTGGCCAATTCTGTTTTTAACTTCCTGGTATTGCTGGTATATGTTTTTCTGTTTATCTATTACAGAAAAAAGTTTACCACTTTTATCATGCTCTATACACCTGATAACAAGCATGAAAATACCGCTAAGATCATCAACAAGGTCAGCAAAGTGGTGTATCATTACTTATGGGGAAGGGCGCAGGTGATGACGCTGCTCGCTGTGATGTATTATATCACTTTTCTGATTTTTGACCTGCCTTATGCACTGTTATTGACCATTTTTGGGGCATTAATTACCATCATACCCTATCTTGGACCTTTTGTCAGTGGTTTGCTACCCATATTATTTGCCATCATTTACATTGATGAGTTGGGCATTGTCATTCTTTTCACCACCATCATCATTACCATACAACTGATAGAAAGTTATGTTCTGGAACCTTTGATAATCGGAAGCGAGGTAAAACTGAATCCCCTGATGGTGATTATTGCCGTGATCATGGGAAGTATGATATGGGGTTTATCTGGTATGATTCTGTTTGTTCCCATTTTTGCCATGTTTAAAATTGTTGCTATGCATTCCAGCGGATTTGAGCCCATTGGATATTTGCTGGGGCCTTCAAAAGAGAAATTACCGGAGAAGAGGCGGGGTAAGTAAAATTTATCTCACCAGGCGGCATTGTCCTAAAGAAACTTTTTGGGGATGGTTTGAAAGGAATCGGTAAACGGATTTCTTTATCAACACTGGTGGGCATGATTTAGATTCCGGTCACCTGCTTCCATCCGGTTCTTCATACAATTGGGCAAAGTTTATCATTTCTTTTATAAGGGGTTTGCAGTTTCTTCCTTTTTTCGTTGCGAAGTAACCCACCCTTGGCGGAACTTCACCATAGTTTTTTCTTTGGGCAAGACCACTTTCTACCAGGGTTTTTAATTCCTGAATTAGCATTTTTTCGCTTATATCAGGGATCAATGTTTTTAATTCGCTCAATCGAAGTTCACTGCTGTTGCAGAGTTGTTGAAGGATAATGAGCTTCCATTTTCCTCCGATAAGTTCAAGGGTGGTTCTGACCGGGCATCGTGCCGTGATATGTATTTTTTGATCTTCTTTCATACACACAAAAAGGTTAGTACACTAATATTAGTTTAGTACCTTAAAAGTAGTTATTTTTGAGTATTCAAAAACTAAAACTCTTTAAAATGGTGAAAAAAATTGCATTATTCGGATCAACCGGGCAAACGGGAAAGCTTTTTATCCAATTGGCACTGGAAAAAGGCTACGCGATAAAAGCATTGGTCAGAAATCCTCAGAAAATTCAATTAGATCATCCTGGATTGGAAGTAATAAAAGGTGATGTTCTCAACCCAAAAGAAGTAGAAGAAACGGTTGCTGGATGTGATATAGTAGTGAGTCTTTTTGGGCATGTAAAGGGTTCTCCGGAATGGTTGCAGACCAACGGCACCAAAAATATTGTGGAGGCAATGAAAAATAAATCGGTAGATAAAATCATCTCTTTATCTGGTGGCGGCCTTCCGTTTCCTGAGAAAGACCGACCGAAATTTCCTGACAAAATGATTCGACTGATCATGAAATTAGCCGTTCCTAAAATTCTCAATGATGCCATTGAGCATCATAAAGTACTTTCCAAAAGCGGTTTGAAATGGATTATTGTGCGCGGGCCAAGACTCACCAATGAGGACCCAAAAGGGAGATACAGAGTAGGATGGGTGGGCGTTAATGCAAGCACAAAGATCGCCCGGGCCGATTTATCAGATTTTATTCTGAAACAAATAGAAGACGAACAGTTTCACTTTCAAATGCCATTTGTGAGTGATTAGTGGGATGCCAGGAGCGCTTTGTTGATTTTTACAAATTCTTCAAAACTGCGTGGCTTTTTCCCGGTAATCTTTTCTACCCAGTCAGACTTGGGGGGAGTAGATTTGAATCGTGGCAGGTAATGAAGCATGATCATCACCAAAATAAACATAGGGGGTGTTTTTTCTTTTCGCTTTTTGTAGTAAAATGAGAGCAGGTTGGGACTTTTGAATTGTATCTTTCTACTTAGTTGTTGGGTCAAAACGTCTGCCATTTGCTGAAAAGAAAGTTGTTCGTTGTTGGTGAGGTCATAAGCTTTATTGATGTGATCGCTTGTATTTTCAAGTATATATGCCGCTACTTCTCCCACATCTTCTAAATCTATAAGGGTAAATTTTGCACTTCCTGCTGGCAGAAAAATGGTGTCGTTTTCTACGAGATTTTTCTTTAAAGTGGTGGTAAAATTTTGCATAAAATATGCGGGTCTCAAATGGGTGTAGTTAATGCCACTTTCCTCAATAATTTTTTCAATTTTATGATGGGGGATCATCGAACTCGTTTCCGCTCCTTGTACAGATAGGAAAACAATATGTTGTATGTTTTTTTCTTTTGCAACCCTGATGAGTGGTTCAAAATATTTTTTTACATCGGATAGTTGCGGAGGTCTGAGTAAAAATAATATATCCGCTTGTTCAAGTGCAGCATGTATGCTTTTTTCATCTTCAAAATCAAAATGGATCGCCTGTATCTTTGGCAACAGCAATATATCATCCTTAGATTGCACATTTCTTACCCCGGCGAGCACTTCAAATTCTCCATTCTTTTGGATCAGAGACTGGATTGTCTTTTTGCCGACATTGCCGGTAGCGCCAGTTATCAGTATTTTTTTTGCCATGGTTT
>CAZPVB010000188.1:0-7272 GCA_964589855.1 uncultured Bacteroidales bacterium | reverse complement strand
GAAAGGCGCAGGAGCGCTTGTTTTTGATCATTTTAAACTGATTAAAAACTAATATCTCCTCTGGCAGTATCGGCAAAAAATAAGAACCAACAAAATCAAATTCACAAATACGATTCATCCATCAAAACATCAAAACATATGAGTATAAAAAGCATTTTAACAATCTTATCTATTATGATAATCAGCTCCGGCGGTTTGTGGTCGCAAAACACCCTCCGGGGAGTGGTTTACGATGAAAACGGCAACACCCTTCCCGGTGCAACCATAGTTGTATCCGGCACAACACAAGGTGTTACAACCGACATAGATGGTGAGTTTTCGATAGAGATGCCCGAAGAAGAAAATACCATTGAAGTATCTTTTATCGGATACCTTAGTGAAACTGTCGAGGTAACCGGGAAGGATTTTGTGGAAATAACCCTCTTGCCCTCCATCGAACAACTTCAGGAAGTAGTGGTAACCGCTTTGGGTCTCGAGCGGGAGGCAAAATCGCTTGGTTATTCTGTACAACAAGTAGATAGCGAAGAATTTACCAATGCCAACCGGATCAGTCCTATTTCCGGATTGGTAGGCCAGGTGGCTGGACTGCAGATCGGTGAAACAGGCAGTGGACCAGGTGGTTCGTCTAAAATTCTCATCAGGGGTGCCAATTCTCTGACCAAAGATAACCGTCCGCTTTTTGTTATAGACGGTGTACCGGTTGATAATTCCGGTGGATCCAGTGGAGGTTTATTTGGTGGATTCGACTACGGTGATGCCATTAATAATATCAACCTGGATGATGTGGAGTCGGTTTCAGTATTAAAGGGTGGTGCAGCATCAGCATTGTATGGAGCACGCGGACAAAATGGCGTGATCATGATCACCACCAAAAGCGCATCCTCTAAACAAGGTATTGGATTATCATATCAAACCATGTTTTCAGTACAAGATCCTCTTATAAAACCTGATTTCCAGACCCTTTATTCACAAGGTGCGTCGGGCGCCTTCGGAAATCTGAATCCCCGGAGCTGGGGTGCAAAAATGCAAGGTCAACAAGTGACCAACTTCCTCAATGAACAACAAACCCTTAACCATGTTTCTGAGCATCCGTATGATGGATTTTTCCGGCAGGGGTTCAGCATGGATCACTCTGTTGTGCTCGATAAAAGGGGAGAAACCAATGGTATCCTTTTTTCGGCTTCATGGAACAACAGCGATGGTATTCTGCCGGGAAATACCATTGATAAGAAATCATTTAACCTTCGATACGATTCAAAGTTAAGCGACTACCTCACTTTTGATACACGTTTAAATTACATTCATCAACAGGCAAATAACCGTCCCAATCTTGCCGGTTCGCCAGATAATCCTGTTTATCTGTTCACTCATATGCCCCCTTCAGTTCAGCTTGATCAACTGGAAAACTACCAAACCGTAAATCGAATGGCAGTGGTTTGGAATTCTTTATACAATGTAAATGAAAATGGCACTATTTCTCTTGATGGTGACCCTGTTTTTGCTTCTGCTCCCCTGCTGAACAATCCCTACTGGGCAACAAACCTGAATACCAATCAGGACACCCGCAACAGAATTTTGGGTTTTGCCCGCATGGATTTTGATTTTTCAGAATTATTCGGTCTCTCATCAGATTTTAATCTTACTGTAAAAGCAGGGATAGATCAGTTTAATGATGAGCGGGAAAGAATCACTGCTCAAAACACCTACTACAAAGCAAATGGTCTGGCTACGGGGTCATTCACACGTCTGGAAAGAACAGAACACAATTACGACTTTCTGCTTTCTTACGGCAACCAATGGGGCGATTTTACTTTGCAGGCTTCTGTCGGTGGCAATATCATGCGTCAGCGCAACCGCAGCATAGGGGCATCATCTGAAAGCGGACTGATCAATGAATTCGGTCCCTATGTAATTCAGAATTTTTCCAATCCTATTGCTTCCAATGGAATTGCTGATCTTGCCATTCATTCGCTGTATGCTCTTACCAGCATGGATTACCAGAGAACGATTTTCCTTGATCTGACTTTCAGAAATGACTGGACCAGTGTTCTGGCACCTGAGAACTGGTCTTACCAATATCCTTCAGTGAGCGCCAGCTGGTTGCTCGAAGAAACCTTTGATCTGCCTGCATTCTTTGATATGTTCAAAATCAGAGCATCTTACGCAGGAACGGGTAGTGGCGGTTCTACAGTGGGACAACGCTATTTTCAGTTCGGAACCAATCCCAGTCAATACCTTGGACTTCCTTTCGGCTTTTTTAATTCCACCAGACCTGAACCCCTTCTCAGAAGCGAATATACAGTGAGCCAGGAAGCAGGTATTCAATTAATTATGTTTGGAAACCGCCTCAATGCTGATCTTGCTTTTTACCAAACTGGTACCCGCGACCAGATATTCGATAATCCGCTACCACCCTCATCCGGATTTAACAGTGGATTGATCAATTCAGGTTTTGTTAACAACAGTGGAGTTGAACTGGTATTCAGTTATAAAGTTGTTGAAACTACCGACTTTTCATGGACTTCAGGGTTCAATGTAACACATCAGTGGAGCAAAGTGGAGGAACTCAACGAAGAGATCAATTTTATTCAGCAGGGAGGAGTTGCCGGTGTATCTGTTCGGGCGGTTCTTGATAATGAAGCGGGGGTGATCTATGGTACTGCTTTCGATCGTGATGACAATGGCAATCCTATCCTGGATGAACAGAATTTGCCACGCATAAAACTGGACGAAAGTGGCGCTCAGTCTCTGGAGGTTATAGGTTACGCAATGCCCGATTACCTGTGGGGTTTCAATTCCCGTTTCCACTATAAAAACATGTTTCTAAATTTCCAGATTGACGCAAAAACAGGGCATGATATCTTTTCAGTATCCAACCGCAATGGCGCTGAGTTTGGTACATTAGCATTCACTACCGAAGGACGCGATGAATGGTATGAGGCACTTGAGATTTCAGAGATCACCGGTGTACCGCCTGCCAACGGATTCATGGTACAAGGCGTAAAAGATGGTGTGGAAGGTGAATATCCGGTTGATCCGCAAAGATACTGGGATCGCTTAACCCGTATCAACGAAGCTTTTGTGTATGATGCATCGTATATTCGGTTCAGGCAACTGGCTGTCGGGTATAGTTTCGCGAGTTCTACCCTGGCCAATACGCCCTTCAGAAGTGTATCCCTTTCCTTGTTTGCCAACAACCTTTTTTATATCATGAAAAACACCGAAAACATCTCACCTGAGTCTGCTTTTGGTACAGGAAACAATGTAGGTTATGAACTTTATGCCTATCCTGAACTCAGGAGCGTGGGTCTGAATTTAAAAGTATCATTGTAAAACATAAAATTATCTTGTTATGCGAAATAATATAAAATATATAGCACTTTCACTGTTTGTTTTGATGGTTTCCTGTACTGAAAATTTTGAAGAACTGGATCGACCCAAAACAACCAGCAACACCATTGCTCCCGATCCATTGTTTACCCGGGCACTTGTTAGCGGCTCGGGATTGAGTGTGGCAGTTTGGCAATGGCAGCACCAGATCGCCGGTTCAGTGTATGCGCAGCATTTTGCTAATATTCAAACCGGACCAAACTTTACCTCCGATAACTATGAACCAAGACCTTGGGATCTGGTATGGGAATGGTACTATTCACGTTCTAGTTTTGCTCCTATGCACTATACTTACCGCGTAATTGAACTGGCTCGTGAAATCGAAAATCCCATCAAAGAATCTATTGCTCGTATCTGGAATGTGTATCTTGTTCAGCAGTTGACTGATATGTATGGAGATATACCGGTTACAGAAGCATTTACGGATGTAAAACCTGCTTTTGATGCACAAAGCGATATCTACATGTACATGCTGGAAGAGCTGGAAAATTCTATAGAAAAAATCAAAGAAGTTCGTACCATTGGTTATGAGAATTATGGCGATGCTGATGTAATTTACCAGGGAAATCTTGATAACTGGATCGCTTTTGCCAATTCGATGATCTTAAGAATAGGACTGAGAGCGTCCAATACTGCTGCATTTGATCAACCTCTTCAAGGATATGAACACAGTATTAAAGATTATATTGAAAATATAGATCCTTCTGAGACGATTGGTTCACATCAACAAACAGTACAGATCATCCCCGATGCCACCGGACCCACTTATCATGTAAACAACCCCCTTTCTTTTGTCCAGGGATGGCAGGAAGTAAGACTCAGCAAAACATTGGTGGATATGTTGGAAGGATTTGATGATCCGCGCCTGATGGTATTCGGAAATGAAAATGAAAATGGTGAATATGTGGGACTGGCAAACGGGCAGGATCATTCTGACCTGAGTGCTGAATACTCTACATTTTATCAACCCGAATTTTCCAATATTGGTGACTTCTTTGCAGAGGATGCAACACCCCACTATGTATTTACCTATGCCGAATCGTGTTTTTTGAAAGCGGAAGCAGCCCAAATGGGTTTGATCGCAGGAAGTGCTCAAGAGTATTACGAAGAAGGAATCACCGCTTCGATGGTACAATTGGGCATTACAGACCCGCAACTGGTTGAGGATTACCTTACAGGAGATGCTGCTTTCAACGCTGCCGATGCGCTTGAGCAAATTTACACCCAACGCTGGATTGCTCTTTTCCCTAACGGTCATGAAGCATGGTCGCTGGTCAGGCGAACGGGTGTACCCGAAATGATGCAACCTGTTTCCACCTTCCCTGGAAACGATGAGATGCCAAGGCGCAAAATGTATCCTGAATCGGAAAAACAATTCAATGAAGAAAACTACCAGATCGCCGTTAATCGAATGGGCGGCGACAGTCAATACACCCGCATGTGGTGGGATGGTGGCAATTAAATCATGACTTTTTGAAAATAAAAAGCGAGAATCCCGTCGCTTTTCCCCTTATAAACAATCAAAACAAACGGGATCAAAATTGAAATCTTTTTATAACCCCCAAAAACAACAATTATGAAAAAACATCATTTATTAAAAATCAAAGGACTGGCATTACTACTGGCCCTCGCATTTGGGTTTACCTCTTGCGAAAACGAAGACGATCCGGAACCCGCTGAAGCACTCATTACATCTTTCAGCATTATTAATGCCGGCGCCAATGCCGATCAAACCATTGAAGGAAGCATCAACGGCATGGAAATAATCGTAGCAGTTCCTTTTGAAACCGATCTTACTTCCCTTATCCCGGAAGTAACCGTTTCTGAAGGCGCCTCAGTAGCACCTGCATCAGGTACTGAACTCGATTTTAGCGAACCCCGTAACTTTGTGGTTACAAATGAGGATATTACCAACACCTATTCTGTTACGGTAGAAAGAGCAGAACCTACCTCGGGTGTTATCAATTCCATCACTATTAAAAGTGCTTCCTCTGATGAGGTTTATGATACGGACATAGATCAGTCAACTTTTACCATCACTGTTACTTACAACGAACTACAGAACTCCAGAGCAGTGATAGATGAAATTGAACTTTTGCCTGCCGGTACAACCTATACTACTACCAGCGGCACAGATACTCTTGATCTGAGCACCAGTCAGAGCATCATACTTTCTTATGCAGGAGAAGAAACAACCTACACTTTCGGCACCAACATTACCGAAGCAGGATTCAATCCTGACAATACCACAACACTTATGGATAAAAGCGGTGCATCCGAATTAATACCTTCCATCATCAATGATGAAAACAACAGGGGTGCTCATTTCGACGGAGAATTTGTATATGTAGCATCCCGTCAGGAAGGAAATCATTTGTATTATTTTGATGTAAACGACCCCAATGCTGAACCTGCAGGAAATTTGACCATCAATGAAACTATAACTGGTGGCGCATGGATCATTTCTGATGTCCGGGTTAAAGAAGATTATATTTACGTTTCAAATATGGTAAATGCTGCCGAAAGTGTTTTCAAAGTATACAGATACAATGGAAAAGATGATGAAGACCCTGAGGTGGTGCTTTCTTATACCATACCCGGTGATGATATCCGCCTGGGTGATGCAATATCTATTGTAGGCACCCCACCTGAAAATGGATATATCTTTGCATCTAACTTTGGTTGGCCCAACAATGCCAGCGAGTTTTATGTCTGGAATTTCGACGGCGGAGAAGCAGGAGAAGCAACCGTAATGCCCATCGACCCCATTGAGGGATTACGGATCGGACAATACGGGCGTGTTACTGAGATTCCTGATGAACCAGACAGATTGCTGGTAACAGGAGCAGAAATGGGAATTGGCGTAATGGATTTTGAAGGAAATATACTGGCAGAAACCTATGAACCCCTTGTGCAGTCAAGAAGCTTCGACCCCACCCTATTTACCTACAATGGAGGAACCTACCTTTCTTATACTGTCAATCGTGAGTGGGAAAGCAATGCATTTTATGAGGTGATCAACATCACGGAAGGTGAAACCATGGAAGAGGCCATTCTTGCGCTTACCCCTGCAAATATAGAATCTAAGAGAGTACACACTTTACCCGTTAGCGGTAACCAAACTGCAAATTTCGTGGGTGCTACCAATGGTGTTGGGTTTAGTGCTGAGGGCAAACCCCGTATCATGGCTTTCTCTTTGCAAAATGGATTCATTGTTCAGGAATTTTCTAACTAAAACTTTATTTTATCAGAGGGGAGCCCACAATCCCCTCTGATCCTTTTATTTTCTCAAAAACTTTTTGCTTATGAAACCTCTTCTATGGTCTTTTCTGGGTTTGTTTGCTTTGTTTTTCATCCTCTCCTGTGAAAAAGAAAACGGTTCTGACCCCGGCAATGGTGATCCAACCGACACAACAACTACCGACACATTAAGGATACACTCCTTTGTTTTCCACGAAACAGACCCTCCTGTGGAAGCGGAGATCGATCATGATAACAAGGAAATAACTGCGTCAATCCCACCTTCCTATAACATTAAAAATATTGCCGTAACAGTTGATTTTACAGAAGGGGCAACACTCACCCCTCCCTCTGGATTTGCCTACGATTTTTCCAATCCCCTCAATTTCACCTTGAAGAAAGAGCAGGAAACTATAGTTTACACTGCCCTTATCAACTATGCAGAAAACGATCAGAATGAACTGCTTTCTGTTACATTCCCTGATCTTTTCCAGGAACCTGAGATTAGTGGTCAGGATATATATATGGATGTTCCCTACGGAACAGACCTTACAGAGGTATTCGTTGAATTAAATATTTCTCCCGAAGCAACCTCAGATCCTGCTTCAGGCAGCATTGTAGATATCAGCCAACCTTTTGACA
>CAZPVB010000187.1:3755-7291 GCA_964589855.1 uncultured Bacteroidales bacterium | reverse complement strand
GTAAATAAATTAAACAAAAGATCACCATGCAAATTAAAACTACCCATCTTCCCGGAGATACACATACTCCTGTAGGCATTTATATGCGACTAAGAGATGTGTTTCCGCAATGCCTGCTGCTTGAATGTACCGATTACAGCTCACGCCAGGATGCCTATTCGTATATCACATTAAAACCCCTGTCGGGTATTGAAGCCACACAAAATCTGTTCATAACCAAATACACCGACGGTACGTCAAATATAGAAACCATTGACGATCCGCTTATAATTCCCGATAAAGTAGATCAATACCTGGAATCGTTTAAAAAGTTCCAACTTACGGATACCAAATTGATGCCCGGTGTTTTTGGTTACACCTCCTACGATGCAGTGAATACTTTCGATAATGTGGATATTAAGAGTCCGGAAAAAGATGACAATCCTATACCGCTGCTCAAATATGATCTTTATCAGATTGTGATTGCCTTCAATCATTTCAACAGCATTCTTACCCTTACTGAGATCATTCCTGACGGAAAAGAATCGATAACCAGCGAAGTAATCTCTATTTTGGCCAACCGCAACAATACTTTCTTTCCTTTTCATACCACTGGCGATGAAAGAATACTTACTCCCGATGAGGTTTTTAAAGAGCAGGTGCAAAAAGGCATTGGGCATTGTGCCCGCGGCGATGTAATTCAAATTGTAATATCCAGAAAATACGAACAGGATTTTACCGGTGATGAATTTAACGTTTACAGGGCATTGCGAAGCATCAACCCATCACCCTATTTGTTTTATTTTGATTTTCTCGATTTTAAACTTTTTGGTTCTTCCCCCGAGGTGCAGTTGCAGGTAGGTGATGGAACAGCCAGTATCAATCCGATTGCAGGTACGGTGGTAAGAAGCGGAGATCAGGAAAATGACAGAAAGTTGATTGGTCAATTGTTGGTTGATCCAAAAGAAAATTCGGAACACGCCATGCTGGTAGATCTTGCCCGCAACGACCTGAGCCGTCATGCCAATGATGTGGAAGTTGTCAGCTATCGGGAAGTACACACTTATTCGCATGTTATACATCTGGTTTCAACGGTAAGTGGTAAACTTAAAGAGCAAAGTGGTTTGTATAAATTGTTTGCCGATAGTTTTCCGGCAGGTACACTATCAGGAGCACCCAAACACCGGGCAGTCCAGTTGATTGATGATATTGAAGCAAAACCCAGAGGTTTTTATGGCGGTGCCATCGGTTTTATGGGATTTGACCATTCGCTGAATCAGGCCATCATGATCCGTTCATTTATGAGCAGAAATGGTACTTTACACTATCAGGCCGGTGCAGGGGTTGTTATTGAATCAAAACCCGAAATGGAACTGAAAGAAGTGAACGGAAAAATATCGGCACTGCGAAAAGCCATATATAAAGCTGAGCAGGACAGCAAAATTGTATCCTGAACATTTTTTTGAAAAATAAGCAATAGTAAATAGTACATTTTTTATGGCGAAAATATTAATTCTTGATAATTACGATTCATTTACCTATAATCTCTACCACTATGTGGAAGAGTATGGAAAACATCATGTTGAAGTTCACCGCAATGACAAGATTGATCTGGACAAAGTGAATGCTTACGATGGTATTATTTTATCTCCTGGTCCTGGAATACCTGAGGAAGCTGGTTTATTACTGAAAGTGATTGAAAACTATTATGAGCAAAAACGCATTTTTGGGGTGTGTTTGGGTCAACAAGCCATTGGTGAGGTTTTTTCCGGTCAGCTGGTCAATCTGTCAAAAGTATATCACGGGGTGGCTACACCCATGAATATCAGGCAACCTGCACACTATCTGTTCAAAGATCTACCCGAAAGAATAGATGTGGGAAGGTATCACTCCTGGGTGGTAGATGAAAAAAACTTTCCTGTATGTCTTCGTAAAACAGCCCTTGATGACAATGGGCAGATCATGGCATTGGAGCACAGGCAATATGATGTTTGTGGTGTGCAATTTCATCCCGAATCCATCCTTACACCAGAGGGGAAAAAGATGGTTTTTAATTGGCTGGATCATTTTTAAAAATAAAAAATCCCGAATTTATTGATGCTGTACCTTTCTCCGAAACTAAAATCAATAGTGAAGTAGAAACAATCTTTGAATGAATGTGCATAAATAATAGAAATACAGAGCATTAAGACCAACAGGTAAAAAGAAAACAGATGAAGCAATTACTCAACAAATTACTTGAATCGCGGACGCTTACCCGAATGGAAGCCAAGGAACTGATGCATGGTATAGCAGGGCAACAACTGAATGAAGCACAGATGGCGGCCGTTTTGGCTTCTTTTATCATGCGAAGTATCAGTCTTGATGAGTTGTTAGGGTTTAGAGAAGCCCTGCTGGAGCTGGCGATCAAACCCAACCTCAACGATGGTGATATATTGGACCTATGCGGCACTGGTGGCGACGGAAAAAATACTTTCAATATTTCCACACTTTCTGCTTTTGTGGTGGCCGGTGCAGGTGTGCCTGTGGCGAAGCATGGTAATTATGGCGTGTCCTCTGTTTCCGGATCATCTAATGTGATGGAGAACATGGGATATAAATTTTCTAACGACGAACAAAAACTGCAAAATGAGCTTAAAGAAGCTGGCATTTGCTTTATGCATGCACCCCTTTTTCATCCGGCATTAAAAGCAGTAGGAGGGGTGAGAAAGCAACTGGCCATCAAATCCTTTTTTAACATTCTGGGGCCTCTGGTCAATCCAGCCAATCCAAAATATCAGGCAAGTGGTGTATTTAACCTTGAAACCGGACGCATATATAGTTATCTCCTGCAAAAGGAAAATAAACAGTTCAGGGTGGTGCATGCCCTCGATGGATATGATGAAATAAGCCTTACAGGTGATACACGTGTTTTCTCACCCAAAGGTGAAAGTTTAATCAAGGTGGAAGATTTTGGACTTCCTGCGCTCAAACATGAGCAATTGCATGGTGGTGAAACCCTGGAAGAGGCAGCTGCCATTTTTATGAATGTGCTGGAAAACAACGGAACTACCGCACAGAAAAATGCTGTTGTGGCCAATTCTGCCATTGCCATTGAGTGCTATAAAGAGAACCTTTCCCTGAAACAATCTGTTGATCTTGCGCTTGAAACACTTGAATCAGGAAAGGCACTTCGAACCTTTCAGAAATTAATCAGTATACAATCCTGAAAATATCTAAAACTCTTTGTTATGTTATATTGCGGAGATATAAAAAGACACTTTGCCCCGATCAAACAAATGGATTGGTTGAATTCTTGAAAGTAAACATCAAAAAAAACAAGTGAGCATTATTACTGACATACATCATAGGTTGTTAATTAATGAGTCCATTCCGAAAACTTGTTTTCGGCAAATCTGTGTTCATTTTCTGTTTTTAAACCCATTGATTATTAGAATTTAGCATCTGTTTAAATCTGTGGATAATTGACTTCTTTGAATGGACTTATTATTGTTATTCCATCAGTAAAAAAACGGTCTTAGATTGGTAAATACGAACTTTAAAAATTAATTGTAAAC
>CAZPVB010000187.1:0-3655 GCA_964589855.1 uncultured Bacteroidales bacterium | reverse complement strand
GAAGCCCGCAGTATTGGTGCTGATGCCATTCTCTTGATCACGGAAGTTTTGAAGGAAAGCGAGTTGCAATCTTTGTGGCAAGCTGCCAAAAACCTTGGGTTAGAAGTTTTGTTTGAAGTGCATCATAAAGAAAGCATAGATAAATTACCTGCTGATGCCCGATTGGTAGGCATCAACAACAGAAACCTTGAAAATTTTCAGGTTAATATTGAACATGGGATGAACATGGTAGGTCAGATCCCGGATGATGTTGTAAAGATAGCCGAAAGTGGTATTGATAGTGCTGAAACAGCCCTTAAACTGCGACATGCCGGGTTTAATGGATTCTTAATGGGCGAACGGTTTATGCGGGAAACCAATCCTGGTAAAGCCTGTAAGCTTTTCATAAGGCGTTTGATGAAGGGTTAAACTCTGTAGTGAAGATAGAGATGTATTCATATTAATCTCTCGTAACAGATATTTCGAAGTTTTATTTGAAATGTTTTGCGACATCGGAATGAAGGAAACCAGTTGATCAAACATTGCTATTGTTTGTTCTTTTGTAATGTTATCATTTGTAAAATCAATAATCTCAAATCTTTTGAATAAGAGTCAGATATTAAAAACCAAAGTGTGTGGTATTACAGAGCAGCAAAACATGCTCTCTGTTGCCGAAGCCGGAGCAGATTATCTGGGATTTATTTTTCACCCTGATTCGCCAAGGGATGTGGGTAGTAAAATAAAAGAGCTTGATTTCTCGGTTTTGCCCAACACGATTAAAACCATTGCTGTGATGGTGGATAAGCCCTTGAAAGAAGCCATGGCTATTTCGCAAAATTACCGGTTTGACTATGTGCAGTTGCACGGATCAGAAACACCTCAATATTGTTCTGATATGCAAGGGGTCACAGGGGTCATTAAGGCATTTGGCATATATGAATCTCTTCCTGACAACTTGAATGAATATATGGATTGCTGTGATTTTTTTCTTTTTGACACCCGGGGTGAAAAAGCAGGAGGTAATGGTTTGTCTTTCGATCATGAAATATTGAGATCTTTTCATTATAGAAAACCTTATTTTCTTGGAGGTGGAATATCTCCGCTTCATGTTGATATTGTACCATCTATGGATCTTACCGGTTTTTATGCTTTCGACCTCAACAGTAAGTTTGAGATTCGTCCGGGTTTGAAAGACCCCGATTTAATCAAAACATTTATTCACAAACTTCAAAAACTCTGAACTATGCATAACATACCCGACCTCAATGGATATTATGGTGATTTTGGTGGTGCCTACATTCCTGAGATGTTATATCCGAATGTAGAAGAACTCCGCACCAATTATCTCACAATATTGGAAAGTCCGAAGTTTCAGAAAGACTTTCATGCATTACTGAAAGATTATGTTGGCAGACCTACACCTCTTTTTTTGGCCGAAAATCTTTCAAAAGAATATGGTGCCAAAGTTTATCTGAAGCGTGAAGACCTCTGTCATACAGGTGCACATAAACTCAATAATGTTGTTGGGCAGGCACTCATGGCCAAGCATTTGGGCAAAAAAAGGATCATTGCCGAAACCGGTGCCGGACAGCATGGTGTAGCCTCGGCAACTGTTTGTGCTTTACTCAAATTACCCTGTACTGTTTTTATGGGGAGTAAAGATATCGCTCGTCAGGCACCCAACGTATTGCGCATGAAGATGTTGGGAGCAGAAGTAATTTCTGTAGAATCTGGCAGTAAAAGTTTGAAAGATGCCACCAATGAAGCCATCAGGCACTGGATCAATCATCCTGAAGAAACATACTACATCATTGGTTCGAGCATTGGACCTCATCCGTATCCCGATCTGGTAGCAAGACTGCAATCGGTTATCAGCCAGGAAATTGCAGATCAGTTGATGGAAAAAGAAGGGGTAGATGCCCCCACACATGTGCTGGCTTGTGCCGGTGGTGGCAGCAATGCTGCAGGAGCATTTTTTCATTTTATCGGAAATGGAAAAACCCAACTGATTGGTCTGGAAGCTGCCGGTGAAGGTGCCGATAGCGAACTTACCGCCGCGACTATTTACCGTGGTACACCCGGTATTATCCATGGGTGTAAAACATTGCTGATGCAAACTCCCGACGGACAGGTAATGGAAGCCCATTCGGTGTCGGCAGGTCTTGATTATCCTGGCATTGGTCCACTGCATGCCTATCTGCATAAAACCGGTTTGGGAACCTTCCTTCCGGTTACTGACCAGGAAGCGTTGGATGCTGCTTTTAAACTTAGCAGGATCGAAGGTATTATACCAGCACTGGAAACTGCTCATGCCATTGCTGCACTCGACATGATAAAACTTACACCCGATGATATTGTAGTGGTAAGCTTATCAGGCAGAGGAGATAAAGATTTGGATACATATAAAAATCAATTTCCCAACCATGAACAAATTACAGAAACTATTTTCGCATAAACGAAACGATCTGCTTTCGCTTTTTTTTACTGCGGGTTATCCACATCTGGAAGATACGGGTTCCATCATTTTGGAATCTCAAAAACAAGGAATCGATTTTCTGGAAGTGGGCATGCCCTATTCCGATCCCTTAGCTGATGGACCTGTGATACAGCAAAGCAGCACAGTAGCTATTGCCAACGGAATGACCATCGAAAAGCTTTTCGCACAATTACAAAGTATCAAAGATGAGGTTGAAATACCCATGGTTTTAATGGGATACCTGAATCCTGTTTTACAGTATGGAACAGAGAAATTTCTGGAAAATGCAGCAGCATGTGGTGTGTCGGGGTTGATACTACCAGATCTTCCTGTAAAAGAGTATGTTGAAGAATATAAACCGCTGTTGAAAAAGTACAACATGAGTTTCATATTCCTCATCACACCACAAACCAGCCCAGAGCGTATCAGGATGATTGATGATAACTCGGATGCGTTTATTTATGTGGTTAGCTCTGCTGCAACTACAGGCAAACAGAGCGCATTTGGAGAGGCGCAGCAATCTTATTTTCAGCGGATAAGTGAAATGGGCCTGCAGAATCGTTTGATTGCCGGGTTTGGTATTCACAACGAACAAACCCTGCAACAGGCCTGGAAAAGCTTAGATGGTGCCATTTGTGGTTCTGCTTTTCTTAAAAAACTTGCAGTACATAAAAATGCTTCGGAAGCAATTCAATTCCTGCGCCATGATCTGGGTGTTATGTAAAAAAATTGAATGCTTTTATGATCACCCTTTTTTAGTGAACAAAAATGAGAAAAATAGAATCTATTGAATCTGCTATATTGAAACAAAAAATCCCAAACCATATAAAATAAAAAAATGCTTATACAATTAGAGAATACGATTTCCGGACAACTCCTGGAGACAATCACGCATGAATTGGAAAGTCAGGGTTATAAACACAACCTGGTAAAAACCACCCAGGCACAATACCTGATCTGCAACGGTAAAAAGGATACAGATATCAGACATTTCGGACATTTGCCCGGTGTGAAGGATATACACATTGTAGAAGATCCCAACAAACTGGTGTCAAGAAAATGGAAGGTAAATGATACAGAAATTGTTTTTGATGAAGAAACAAAAATTTCCAGGAAAGATCTTACCATTGTTATGGGTCCTTGTTCTATAGAAGATGAAGAACAAGTGATCAAAACCATTGGTTTTTTGAAAGAGAACAA
>CAZPVB010000186.1:0-7348 GCA_964589855.1 uncultured Bacteroidales bacterium | reverse complement strand
GGTTGCCTTTTCAGGTAGCCATGGTAATCATTAGTACCGTATTGCTTTTCAGGTATTTAAAACCAACCCCGGTATAATTTATTTGGCATTCATGAGTCTGCTCCGAAAAGTCATTTTTGATTCATTAGTGAAAACATTAAATTCTTATTTGTTTGATAATCAACGATAGGAATTAGTGTTAATTTGTAAATAATAAATTTTTCAGAGTGGACGCAAAATGAAGTGGCACAACGAATAAAAATTGTAATGAATATTTTATTCACCCCTCCGCGATTCCTGTCAATATGTCATTATGGCATACCGCAACTGCCTCTTAAAGGATCGATTAATCCTCAATGCAATGCATTGGGTGTCATATTGGCATATTGTTTTTTCAGAATTTGACAGGATTTAAAACTACAATTTTGATTAATCTATTGAAAAACATTGAATAAAGAATCTTGTGCTAAAACGCAGTATGATTGGCATTTAATTTGAAAAATCGGGTGCGAAAACAACCATTAAATGGTCATTGAAACAGAATTAAATTGTTTAATAAATAAAAAAGGAGGTAATTATGGCACTTTTAACAAGAAGCGATTTTTTGCCGACCTGGTCAAATTTAGTGAACGATTTTTTTAGTACCGGGTTTAATGACTGGGCTAACCGTCATTATTCAAGTACAAACACTACCCTGCCTGCGGTAAATATTAAAGAGAATGGCGGTTCTTTTGTTGTTGAAATGGCTGCTCCGGGTATGAGTAAAGAAGATTTCAAAATTCACCTCGACAACGATGTGCTAACCATTTCGTCTCAAAAGGAAAAAGATAAAGAAAACAAAGAGGGTGAAAGATATACTCGTCGG
Source organism: uncultured Bacteroidales bacterium (assembly GCA_964589855.1). GTDB lineage: Bacteria > Bacteroidota > Bacteroidia > Bacteroidales > UBA7960 > SKVR01. Next base: position 6,504 of record CAZPVB010000186.1, on the reverse strand, counting down.
GAGTTTAGCTATCTGTCGTTTACCCGTTCGTTCAATTTACCTGAAACCGTTGTTCCTGAAAAAATTACAGCAAAATATCATGATGGAATTTTGCTGTTGGAGATCCCTAAAAAAGAGGAAGCCAAACAAAAGCCGGCAAAACAAATTGCTATTTCCTAAACAAATGTGAATAATATCCTCTGTGGGCTAACTTTAGCCCACAGGTGGATTGTATCTGATTTGAATGATATTCCTTAAATCAGTAGGACAATGAAACTTTTTAAATGGAATATTGCTGATAGAAAACCCAAATTTCCCAACATTGTAGAAAAACTTTTTGGCAGGAGAATTACTGATGAAGTTGGCAATCATGAAAATGCATCGGTTGTCCCATCTGTAAACATTGCTGAGGCAGATAAAGCCTTTGAAGTGAATGCAGCACTTCCCGGAATGGATAAGAAAGATGTGAAAATTGGTGATAGACCGGGAATTCCGCTCAACAGGTCTTGTCAGTTGAGTATGTATCCCTTAAAAATGCAAATACACAAATTCTGGTTTGGAGAATGCCGAAAGTTGCCTGTTTCCTTGCCATTATCATTGGCGACCCTGTCAACATTTCCTTGCGTCGCATCCAGTGATAATTGGTTGATAAAATGATGAATTTGAAACAATCATTTTTATGCTGATGGATTGAAGAATATCCAAATAACTTGTTATGACGAATTAATGAATATACCAATGAAACACCCATGTTTTGCAAAGACAAATGTAATGATAACCAAATCAGCACCAAGGGTGTTCCATCATACCTTTTAAAAATTATTTTGTTATGATAAAAAATAAAGTTGCTCTGATTGGAAACTTTCCGCCACGCCGATGCGGAATCGCCACTTTTACAAACGATCTCTATAATGGCCTTACAGAAAATCTTGCTGAAACAGAGGTTATTGCCATGAACGACGGCTTTGAAAAATATAATTACTCCAATGCTGTAACTTTTGAGATTCAACAAAACGATGTGGCTGCCTACATCAATGCTGCTCACTATATAAATACCAATGGTTTTCATTCGGTTATCCTGCAACATGAATTTGGTATTTTTGGTGGAAAAGATGGTAAACACATTTTGCAATTGCTCAAACGATTGAGAATACCCGTTATCATTACCTTGCATACCATACTCGACAATCCTTCAGAGGGACAGCGAAAAGTAATTCACGAATTGGCCAGGTATGCGCACAAAATAATAAGTATGTCTGAAATGGGTGTGCAAATATTACAGGATATTTATGATATTCCTTTGTCAAAGATTGCCCATATTCATCATGGCATACATGAATTAAATCTCAAAAATGAAAATCTGAAAAAGAAGCTGGGTGTTGAGAACAAACAGGTTCTTTTAACATTCGGCTTATTATCAAAAAACAAATCCATTGAGGTGGTAATCGAAGCCCTCCCGGAAGTGGTAAAACATCATAAAAACCTTGTTTACATTGTTTTGGGAGCAACCCATCCGCATGTAGTAAAGCATGATGGTGAAGCGTATCGTCATTCTCTCATCAAACGGGTAAATGAACTGGGGATTGAAAAGCATGTTATTTTTGTCAATCGGTTCATCAGCAACAAAGAGCTATTTGAATACCTGAGCGCCTGCGATATTTATGTGATACCTTACGCTTGCGAAAAGCAAATTACTTCAGGTACCCTTATCTATGCTATGGGTGCACATAATGCAATTGTTTCAACACCATTCTGGTATGCCAAAGAGATGCTGTCAGAAAACCGGGGTATGCTTTTTCCGTTTGGCGATTCTGTGCAATTAAGTGGCATTATCAAAGATTTGCTTGATAATCCTGATAAAATGAAGGAACTTTCAGAAAATGCATTTTCGTTTGCCAAAAATTGCTATTGGCCCAATATCGGCAATCAATATGTTCATTTGATGAGAAAAACCGTTGAAGAAACAGATAAAGTGATAACAGATGGCTATGGAATATCTGAAAACCGTGAAACCCTGCTAACACCACCTCCCCTGAAACTCACTCAACTTTCTTTACTTACAGATGATACCGGGATGCTGCAGCATGCCCGCTACCATATCCCTGACCGCAGGCATGGGTATTGTATTGATGATAATGCCCGTGCACTGATGTTGTCGGTAATGCTCCAAAATGATGTGGAGGATACTGACGAACTCAACAGACTTTCCGGTACCTATCTGTCTTTTATGGATTATGCCTACAACCCGCAAAACGGAAGATTTCGCAACTTTATGACCTATACCAGACAATGGATTGAAGAGGAGGGATCTGAAGACAGTCAGGGCAGAACCATATGGTCATTAGGATACACTGCTGCCCATGCTTCTAATGGCAACTTTTTTCAACATGCAAATTATTTGTTCGATAAAGCTGTGAACATCGTACCGCATTTGAATTACCCGCGTAGTATTGCTTATGCTATATTGGGGCTGATACATTATTTAAAGGTTATTGACAATGATGAGAGGTTTTCGGTACTAGAAAAAAAAGCAAGTCAACTATCGGCATTTTTCGACAATACTATACAAAACAAATCCTGGCCCTGGTATGAAAAAATTGTTACCTATGCCAACGCACGAATACCGCAGGCTTTGATTGCTTCAGGTAAGTTTTTAGGCAACGAAACCCTGTTCAAAAGAGGTGTTCAATTACTGGATTGGCTCATTGAAAAACAGTTTGTCAATGATGTTTTTTCACCCATAGGCAATCAGGGATGGTTAACACCCGAAGGCAAAGCACAATTTGACCAGCAACCAATCGAAGCGCATGGTATGATTGATGCCTGTCTGGAAGCGGAAGAATATTTTTTGAATGAAAAATATGGTGACATCGCCTTAAAAACCTTTGCATGGTATTTAGGCACCAATGATGTAAAGCAACCTCTCTATGATTTTTCTACCGGAGGTTGTCGTGATGGATTGTATGCCCGGGGTGTGAATCAAAACCAGGGTGCAGAATCTACCTTATCATGGCTTATGTCGCTCCTGAATATTTCTCTTTATCTAAGAACCAAAAAAGTAAACGAATATGCTGGAAGTGAAAAAATATCCTATTAAAATCGGGCCTTCTGCAAGACGAACGCTCCTACGCCCTTTTGTTCCCGGTAATCCCACACAGGTGGAGCATATCCTTTTTCGTATTTTCTCCACCCCCAGAGATAAAATGAAAATCCGTATGGATCAAATATATGACAAACTCGATGCAAAAGGGCAAGAGCTTAAAAACACTTTTTTAAAGCATTTTGAGCACGTTGAAAGTAAAATCCCTGCCAATTTTCCCCTCAGCAACCTGGAAAAAGAATTCATCGGTGCATTTTTTACGCAACAATATGCCCTGGAATCAACAGCTGTATTTAATCCCTCTATTGTCCCTCACCCGGTACAGGATAAAGATGGAGTGTTTAAATTTATCCTGAGCCTCAGGGCTATCGGAGAAGGTCATATTTCCAGCATTACCTTTATGGAAGGTGAAATTGAACCCTCTCTGAACATCTCGTGCTCGGCTGACGATTCAACATTGATTTTTGAACCTCAGCGAATACAACACTACTATGAAAAAAATCTATTCATCAAAACCGCATCCGAATTAAACCTGATCTCTCATTTAAACAAGCCGGTGTTTGATCTGCTTTCACCTCATTTTCAGTTCTATGAACTTGAAAAAGCCATTAATCAGATCATTAAAAACAATCGTACTACAAATAAATCTGAGCTCCAGGATTCTTTAAATAAGCTACGGCTAATCGCCCAATCCAATTTTACTTTGCGCTTTCATACACCCAATCTGCTGGAAAGAGCTATTTATCCGGCATCTCCCTCGCAGAGTAACGGACTGGAGGATGCCCGTTTTGTTCATTTTGTGAACGACGATGGAAGCACTACCTATTATGCTACTTTCTCTGCCTACGATGGAGAAACCGTTATGCCCGAAATGCTGGAAACAAAAGATTTTCAAGAGTTTAAAATATCCACATTGAACGGACCGGCGGCAAAAAACAAAGGCATGGCTTTGTTTCCGCGTAAAATTAACGGATCCTTTATGATGGTTGGCAGGCAGGATAATGAGTCTCTTTATCTGATGAAATCCGATAATCCCTATTTTTGGTACGACTCTCAACCCTTGATTAAACCCACCTATACATGGGAAAATATTCAAATTGGAAATTGTGGTTCGCCTATCGAAATAGATGAAGGGTGGCTGTTGCTTACTCACGGAGTAGGCCCCATACGCACTTATGCCCTTGGGGCTGTTTTGCTCGACAAAAATGAACCCTGGCGGGTTTTGGGGCGTCTTAAAGAACCCTTACTCCAACCCGCTAAAGACGAGAGCTCCGGATATGTTCCTAATGTGATTTATACCTGCGGAGCACTGGCTTATAACAGAACCTTGATTTTACCTTATGCCATAGGTGATGTAATTACCACTTTTGCCACCGTAAGTATTGATGATCTGGTGTATAAATTAAAAAACAATTGATATGATTAAGATCGCCATGCTGTCGCCCATTGCCTGGCGCACTCCTCCTGTGCATTACGGACCATGGGAGCTTGTTACCTCTATGCTCACAGAAGAACTTGTGAAAAACCAAATAGATGTAACTTTGTTCGCCACCGGTAATTCTATAACCCGGGCTAAACTCAGGTCGGTTTGCAAACAGGGGTATGAAGAAGATAAAACTATTGAACCCAAAGTCTATGAATGTCTTCATATTGCCGAATGTTTTGAACACGCCCACGAGTTTGATCTTATACATAATCAGTTCGACTTTTTACCACTTACGTATTCTAAACTGGTAAAAACTCCGTTGGTAACCACTATTCACGGGTTTTCATCGCCCCGTATACTACCTGTTTACGAAAAATACAACCGAAATACTCACTATGTTTCTATCAGTAATGCAGACAGGGCGCCTTCTCTCGATTATATTGCTACCATTTACCATGGCATTGATTTGTCTGATTTCAGATTCAATGCCAACCCAACTCTAAAATATCTTTTGTTTTATGGACGCATTCACCAGGATAAAGGAGCTTATGAAGCTATACAAATCAGCAGGAAAGCAGGAATTCCGCTTATAATGGCCGGAATTGTCCAGGATGAAACCTACTTCAACCAAAAAGTAAAACCCTTTTTAAAACCGGGTGTTGTCGATTTCATTGGCAGTGTGGGAGGGAAGCAAAGGGAAGAGCTTCTCGGCAACGCCCTGGCCTTGCTTCACCCTATTCATTTTAACGAACCTTTTGGACTTTCGGTAGTGGAATCCATGGCCTGCGGCACTCCCGTAGTGGCTTTCAACAAAGGCAGTATGCCCGAAATCATTGATGATGGGCGTAATGGATTTCTTGTTGAAGAGGTTGATCAGGCAGCGCAAAAAATCAGGATTATTGAAAAAATTGATCGACAAATCTGCAGAAAAACGGTAGAGCAAAGATTTACCAAAGAAATAATGGCAAAAAATTATATCAATGTGTATAATGAAATTTTAAAGAGTTAGTATTATGGCAATCATTCAACGATACGAAGGAAATCCCATCCTTACAAAAAAAGATATTCCCTATGAAGTAGCAACAGTGCATAATGCAGGAATAACAATGTATAATGGTGAGTATCTGATGCTGTTCCGTTCGCACCGTTTCAACGGAAGAAGCATTCTTGGACTGGCCAGAAGCAAAGATGGGTACCACTTTGTTGCCGATAAGCAGCCATTCATGGTTCCTGCAACCCATGGCATTTTTGCTGAATACGAGGAATTTGGTGTGGAAGACCCCCGGATTACCTGTATTGATGATACGTATTTGATTACCTATTCCGCCTATTCCAGACATGGAGTGCGCATCGGGCTTGCCAAAACCAACGATTGGAAAACCATTGAACGTATTTCTTTAATTACACAGGCCGATTATCGCAATGTGGTTATCTTTCCTGAAAAATTCAATGGATTATATGCGCGGCTCGACAGACCTCATTCCGAAATCAGCCCGTGGTCTGTGTGGATTACCTATTCTCCCGATTTAATCCACTGGGGAAACTCAAAAGTGGTTATGAAACCCGAAAAATATCATTGGGATGAAATGAAGATTGGACCTGGTGCACCTCCCATCAAAACAGATAAAGGCTGGCTCAACATTTATCATGGTGTCTTCCCCACCATGGATGGAAATGTGTACCGGCTCGGAGTTGCTTTGCACGATTTACATGATCCTTCTGAAATACTGGGGGTGGGCGATGAATGGATTTTACAACCCGAAGAACCCTATGAAATTTCCGGTTATGTGCACAATGTGGTTTTCACATGCGGAGCCATTAAAGTGAATGAGAGCAAACTGCGTATCTATTGGGGTGCCGCTGATACCGTGATGTGCGTTGGCGATGCCGGTCTGGAAGAACTTGTTGATATGTGCCTGAACAAATCAAGGCATCCTTTGGGAAGCAGTTAAAACCATTAATCTGAACATAAATAAAAATAATCTCTATGTGAATACCT
>CAZPVB010000185.1:0-7380 GCA_964589855.1 uncultured Bacteroidales bacterium | reverse complement strand
GTATAGGTGCTGTCCCATGAATTCCAGGGATAGATTGTATTGGTCTTTCCGGCAACAAGTCCCCAGTTAATGGCAGCAACTTTATGCTCCTTAAAGATGGGCAATACATTCTGAAATGTATTTCCCCCTCCCCTGGCCAGGTATTCGGTACAAAGGATGGGGCGGTTGTAACTTTTCAATTCTTCGATTTTTTTTCTAACCCTGTTCATATCGCCGTCATAGGCGTGAAAGGAGATTATATCAGAGTTTTCAACCATGAACCTGTCCAAATCCGGAAGTTGATCAGGGTCACCCCAGTTTTCAATATCTCCCTGCCATAAACCAGCTGTAAGGGGTTGAGAAGGGTTTACCTCCCGTGCCCAGCCAAAGACCTTCCTCAACAGCGCCAGTGAGTAAATGTGTTTATTTTTCACCTCCAGATGGGCTCTGCCCTCACGGTCTGCAACATTATCGGGTTCATTATAAAGATCCCATACCGCTACCCGCTGATCATCTGCAAAATGCCTGATCACCCCTTTAATGTATCCTTCCAACTCATCATGACGGGTGCTATCACCAAGGATTTCTGCACCGGGTGCCTGTACCCATCCCGAATTATGTGTATGAGGAAGGGGGTCGGGTTGTTTGCCTAACCTGGGAACAGGATGCCAAACATCATCCAATAAAACAAACATTGTTTTGATGCCCAAACTATCTGCTATTTCAAGGTATTGTTCTGTTCTGTCCAGAAATCCCGTTGAGTCCTGATCCCAAAGCAGATTGTGCAGGTAAACCCTGTGCATGTTCATGCCAATATTTGCTGACCATGCCAGTTCCCTTCTTATTGTCTCAGGATCGAAGGTTTCCTCCTGCCAAAACTCAAGTTGATTAATGGATGTGCTGGGGTTAAAATTGGTTCCTACATACCATGGTTGTGCATCATACCATTTCCATGCTTTTTCTTCGGTCCATAATTTGCCGCTTTCATGTTTCTCAATTTGCTGGCAGGAAAGCAACCCTGAAAGGAGTAGAAAAAATACTGCTTGCTTCATTTTAAAAGATTTTTATAATCAAAACATTTCAAATGCTAAATTAAGAAATAATATGCAGATTATGATAAATTTTCAGCATATCGATCATCATATCCTTGGCTCAACCTTGAATTATCGGGTAATTAAACCATGAAAATTTATTCAACACTTCCCCTGGCCAAACCAGTGTAAATTGTATTGGAGGCATCAGCATTCACATAGATCACATCTTCACGAGAGTCGTTATTAACATCTCCGGTCAGGATTTCAAACTGGCTCCATTGGTCTCCGGCAGGGTGGTCTTGGCTGATACGTGAGAAATCAAAGGGAGCCGAGTTTCGCCCAAGACCAATAATGCTTTGATTGACCGCGTCCATCCGGTTTATCAGCAAATCTTTACGTCCGTCGCCGTTTACATCCAGCAGAACCATCCGCATGTCGTATGAACTGTAGTCGGTCTCAAGGTTATAGTCCTGAGGGGGGTCTGATATGTTAAGAGGAGGAACACTGCCCGTTGATAAATCCCGGTATATTCGAATACCACCGATGCCCTGATTGGAATTGAACCACACCAGATCCACTCCTTTATTTCCATCCACATCACCAATTTGCACCCTGAAATCCTGCCAGCCACTTGTATTTCGCCTTGAACCTGCCGGAAAATCGAAAATATTACCAGGTTGATCTCTTTTGGATTCCGCTATCCAGATGCCATGACCAAGCGAACCTGTGATTTCCCTGGTATGCCAGATCAGATCATCACGCCCGTTTCCGCTAACGTCAGCCACAGAAAACATATAGTTTGTGTTGTTCCATCCCGTGGTCGGATGATCCTGAAATGTACCGGGGGCGGGTTCAAAATTTTCGATCCCGTAGGTGCCATCTCCATTAGATAGTGACACATAGGTTCTGTTGTGTGACCCTGTCAGGACATTCCATACCAGGTCATCACCGTTTTTTCCATCAATATCTCCTACCTCAAACTGGTAGGCATTCCCCCATGAAGACCCTTCTTTGATAAACATGGACATCTCTTCAAAGGTACCATCGCCATTGGATAAAGCCACATAAGTGGTATTGGTGGTAATTACGCGGCTCCAGACCAGGTCATCCTTGCCGTCATTGTTGAAGTCGCCCACTTTCACCACATACTGACTCCAGCCATCAGCAGGGTTTGCACTGTGTGAAAACGGACTACTCATCACGAATGTACCGTCGCCATTGGAGAAAGCAACTACCGTCTCATTTAAACCGGAATTTACATGGTTGTAGATAATGTCCTGGTTGCCATCACCATTCACATCACCCATCATTACCTTAACCGGTCTGGAAATGGGTAGTCCAAGGTTCTGGGCATTCAGGAAATTAAATGTACCCGGGGTAGCCTGTATGGCATTGCAGGAGCGAATGTTATACTCGGTGGTTTCAGTGACACTGGCTATACTGCCATCACCGAGGTTGCGGAAAGTATAACTCATGGGAGCAGCACTGGATAAGGGAGCGGAATTGGTAAAATATTGCGACCAGTCGCCTGAGCGGATCATTGCCAGCGTTGCTTCTGCATCTCCTCCTATGGAGGTGATCTTTATCTTTGATTCAGACAGTATTGCTTTTTGTTTTGCAGAGAGATTGGCTTCCGCGCTGCCGCCGATACCGTTATATCCTGCCTGCATGGTTGCCCTGATGTCAGATTCGCTGGCGGTGGATGTGATCGAAAACATCATCATCCTGCCATAAACAATATTGGAAACATAAACAGGAAGATTATCGGGTCCCATGCGTCCCTGATTGATCTGCTGCTGTAGTTTGTCTTCGGTAAATTCATCACTGAAAAAATCGCCCGGACTTTGGGGTGCTTCCACCACCACTTCGAACATTTTTTGATAAAATTGGGCGGTTATGGTTGTTTCTGAACGTTGTTGATCTATGCTGCCACTGGCTGAAGCCTCAAAACCAAGATAACGACCCGAGATGCCCATCTGCAATGCCGATTGGGTCTCACTGTAATAGGTCTCCATTTTAAAAGAAATGGAACTGGGTGTAGAGAGTCCACTCGTGGTGGCATTGCCGATCATTGACCCAATGGCCTGGTCAACAGTGGCCTGGCTTGGATTTTCAACAGTACGGAAATTGTCATCGTTGGCCAAACCCGGGATAGAAACCCGTATTGGAGCACGCTCTACAATGGGAAGTCCAAGAAGACTTCCCAATCCGTCACGATGACTTTTGCCCTGTATGAGTGCACCGGCGTAAAGAATTTCACGATCGGGGCTGTACATAGCAATTTGCTGTGGATTATCGGTTAATGTAAAAGGTTCGGACTGGCACGAGTAAGTAACATCTTCCACTATTGAAATGGTGCCATCTTCATTAATTTCCTCCACATCGAGCGTTTCATCTTCCAGTGGTTCAGGTTCGCCCGATGCTGTGGGCGGCTGAGGCTCTCCCGGTGGAGAAAACTGCTGCCATGAGGGCAAGGCCTCAAGGTATTGACTTACATCTTCGGTGCTGATCTCAGAATCAATAACTCCTTCTTTTTCGCAACTACTGATTATTGCAAGCAATGCTACGACAATGGTAATAATTGAAAAACGCGAGAATTTGTTGTTATTTTTCATTTTTAACTGTTTTAATGTGATTATTTGATTTGTTTGCAATCTCTATTTTGAATATGATTTTTCAGCAAGAAGAAAACGAAAAACCATCGTTTTAAATGATAGATTAAAATTACCCGCAATATTCGGGGTTATCAAATTTTGGAGGTAGACAAAGGGTGGACAACTGAAAAATAATTTCAATTCAGAATCATTCAGCTACAATGATCAGGTGATCATTAATGCACGGATTACATGTTTTAAAGGCAATAGCGACTGATTGAAGTGAGGAGGATTTTCAAATCCTTATAGCAATAGAGGATAGAGGAGTTTTATATGTAGTGTGCAAGAAATAGTGCTGATAAGATCTTTTCAATTCAAATTTTACCTAAAAAATCATTTAAAAACCAAAACCAACGCCTATAGCAATTGTACAGGAATATCTTAACCTTAAGATATGAATTGTTTAAATTAAAAACCATACCCTACACCCAATGACAATTGTTCCGGTCACCCAAATCCGGTTCTGAAAATAATTCCTCCCTCCGGCTTTTGGTACCGATACCCGATATAGGCTGCAGGATATTTTTCTGTGTAATCCCCAACCGCTGGTACAAACAATGTAAATCCATGATTGTATTCAAAATGATTATTGCCTGTCCCCAACAAATGACCGGCATTCACGGTATAACTCAAACCCGCCTCACATCAGAAAAATGCATAAAGTCCAAGCCCGGCACGGGCATTCTATGTGGATTTTTTCAGTTGATAGACTGATCGTTCGTAAAAAACTCAGGTTGTGGTGCATACAAGTGTTGTACCTGCAAAGGCATATATACTGTTTTTTATTTCCTGGGTATGCTCTGATATCCCCAGACCCGACAAATCCAAACAAGTGAGTTCGATAAACAACCCTCTACACCAAAAATATCTCATAATACTCTGAGTTTTCTTCCATAATTTCTGATGAACCAAGCCGTGATAATACTATTGATATATAGGCTGATGATTATAAATTTGCAATATTGCAAATCTTACAAAACCGGTTGTTGGCGAGTTTCCCGGATTTCATCCAGGTTTGATAAAGTTAATCGAATATAAATCGCTCACATTACCGCTGCATTGCAACTTTGGTGTCGATAATTTAATCCTTTGACTACAAATGTTTTTGCTGCGCTGCAACTTAAAGCATCTGACAGGGTCGTGGCAGTATTTGTAAAAACATCGGATAAAAACCAAACGAAACCCAGTGGCCGATAATATTCTTTAAACACATTCAGCATGAAATTCGGTCAAAGCGTATGTTTTTAACCGACACTTATGTAAAGGAATGTATAATTGCTTTTTAAACCTTTGTGATTGTATGGATTTCTCGTATTTTTGATGGTGTTTTTTTATGACTGGTAAGGAATGAACCACGACAATGAAAGCAAAAGTAGTTTTTAGAGATTTGAAATTTATTCGTCCGGGAAAAACTAGCCGGGGTGTTTTGTTTACCAAACCATCCTGGTTTATTGTTTTGCAGCAAAATGACCGTTATGGAGTAGGGGAGTGCTCCATTATCCCTGGTCTTAATCCTGAATACGATCCTGACCAACCCCAATCCTTTATTCGGTCAGTAAATGAATTGATCGCAAAAATCAACGCCAAAGATCTTATCAACAACACCTTATTTCAACACCCATCTCCTTCCCTGGAATTTGGTCTGGAGACCGCATTGGTTGATCTTGAAAATAAAGAAACAGGTATATTGTTTCCTTCCGGTTTCACTTCCGGGAAGTCGGGTATCCCCATTAATGGTCTTATCTGGATGGGAGACGAAGATGAAATGGTTCAGCAGATCAAAACTAAAACAGATCAGGGGTTCAGGTGTTTAAAACTAAAAGTAGGTGCTCTCGATATAGAAACAGAACTGGATGTTCTTGCCAAAATCAGAAAAAAATTTGATCCCGACTCTCTTGAGATAAGAATTGATGCCAATGGTGCTTTCCATCCAGGTAGTGCTCTGAAAAATCTATCACGATTTGCACAATACAAAATTCATTCTGTAGAACAACCCATAAAACCCGGTCTTTGGAAAGAGATGCATGATGTATGCAGAAAATCAGAAATACCTGTTGCCCTCGATGAAGAACTTATTGGTATCGTTGATCTGAGCAAAAAGGAGGAAATGCTAAAGTATGTCATGCCTTCTTATATTATTCTTAAACCTTCGTTGCTGGGAGGTTTTCAAAAAAGTATGGAGTGGATCAAAATCGCTGAAAAATCGGGCATTCAGTGGTGGGTGACTTCTGCCCTGGAGTCGAATGTTGGCCTGAATGCTATCAGCCAATGGGTTTATACGCTTGATAGTAAAATGGTTCAGGGGTTGGGAACAGGGCAGGTGTTTAGCAATAATATCCACTCTCCACTTCAACTGAGAGGATCCGAACTATTTTATGATCCGCAACTGGAATGGGATTGGACTGATCTATTTACATCAGAATAAATGATGCTCGCATGAGAGGGCATGACCGTTCAAAACCTGACTGAAAATGTTTTCTACTCTGAAAATTAATCATAAGAGATATCAACCTAATGCCTTAAAAAAATGGTGTAACACGCTTTTGTGCGCTCCCGATATTGAAGAATGGCAAAAAGAACTTTGTAACTTTATTCTTGACTGGATAGATCCCAAAGATCATATTGTTACGCAAACATCAGGTTCTACAGGAAAACCAAAGAAAATCAGGATATCAAAATCTCAAATGATTTACTCTGCACAAACAACCTGCCGGTATCTGCATTTAAAAGCCGATAATACTGCTCTGCTTTGTTTACCAACTCGTTTTATAGGGGGTAAGATGATGGTTGTAAGGGCATTTGTTTGCGGGTTGGATCTTATCCCAGTTCCTCCTTCTGCAAATCCTTTTTCCAAAATAAAAGAACCTCTGGGTTTTGCTGCCCTCACACCCCTGCAATGCTTTCATTCATTACAAAAGTTGAAAGCTTATCCACCGGGTAAAATTATCATTGGCGGTGGCGGGATAAGCAAAGAGTTAGAATCTCGTCTTGCCTACATCCCTTCCCCTGTGTATTCAACGTATGGCATGACCGAAACATCGTCTCACATAGCTATGCGTAAAGTAAACGGCGATGATCGTTCTGATTATTTCCGTGTTTTAGGATCTACAAGTATCGATACAGACAAGAGAGGGTGCCTGATCATATCTAATCCTTTTCTTCTTGATTCGAAACTGGTTACCAATGATGTGGTAGAAATAATCAATGATAAGGAATTTAAGTGGTTGGGAAGGTGGGATCATGTGATCAATTCCGGAGGCGTTAAACTGATCGCTGAAGATATGGAGAATAAAATTGCTCATTTGCTTTCATCTAAAATGCTTTATGTTCCTCTGCCTGATCCGGTATTTGGTGAGATACCTGTGCTTGTTGTTGAAAAAGAGTATTTTACGAATAAAGAAAAAGAAAAACTTTTTATGCAAATAAAGTCAATTATTGGTAAATTTGCAGTGCCAAAACATATGTTAGCAGTGAGCAGTTTTCCCCTTACAGGTTCAGGAAAAATTGACAGAATTAGACTCAGAGAACTGGTTCAGGAAAAGATCAAAAACCTGGGTGAAAAATGAAAAACCTTTATGGAAAACCAGTTTTCTTTCACTTTTTGAGTAGTTAAATTAAAAATAATGCAGCACCATCGTTTAAAAACAACCAAGATTAATCATTGGTATTTTGTTTTATCTGCTCTTGGAAATTTCTTGCTCGTGTTTTCGTTT
>CAZPVB010000184.1:2698-7389 GCA_964589855.1 uncultured Bacteroidales bacterium | reverse complement strand
GTAGTGTATTCGGATCATAAACACGCTAAAAGATTTGTTTTACTCGCTAAGTTTATGTATTGTTTTTTTATTCTGGTGATGTTTTCGTGTGGAACGCAATTGTCATTATACCAGGCCATTACGCCAAACACCCTGCATCTGTTTATAATTTGAATCATTCGGTCATATGTCTGCCCCGTTCTTTTCTTACGGGGGATATCGCCAACATACTTGTTTTGTTATTTTTATCGTGTTGCAAAATTATAATCATCCTTGTGTGTCAATATTAGTGAGATGGATTGGATCATTTAAAAAATCAAATTATCCTTTTACATTTCTATCACGGTGTGCTTTTTTTCGTATGCTTACTTCGCCTCCTCCGGATCCTATGGGCAAATTTAGTGCATCGGCAGTAGCTTTCCATGCTTCATAATAATCTGTAGGTACGGGTTGCTCATACATATCAATTTTATTTGCTTCTAAAATTTTTCCCACCCGAATGGCTTCTTCCGCATTATCATAGCTTCCGTTACAGTCAGCATAAATTGTAATATCACTGTCAAAAGCTTCCCTTACCATCGGGATGAGGCGCTCTGTTCTGCCAGGAGGTTCTTCGGGCAGGCTTCTGCGCCCACCAATTTTAAATTTCACAGCTTTGGCTCCTGTTTCCTGCTGGGTTTTTTTGATCCTTTCAATGCTTTCTTCTGCTGATAATCCCCTGTTGTTATTGGCTTGGTAAATAGCAATGTCTGTGTTGTGTATCTCTCCAATGAGCTCCCCCATGCTTATGCCTGCAATCCTGCCCAGCATATCCAGTATTGCCATTTCAGCGGTGGCAAGTGGAATCCAAAGAGCATAACCCTGGTATTTGTAATTGTTTTGGTACATCATGATCCCTTCATCCACCAGCATGTCGAGATCACGGGCATCTTTCCCGACAAAAAACGGGTTGACGCGTAAAACCTGCATGGGGAAAAGGTGTGGCATTCGGATGTTGTGACTTACACAGTGGCCTTCGGCACCATCTGTAGAGCGCACTCTGCAAACATAATTACCATTGTATTCCAATAATTCACATGATTCAATTATTACCGGATCAGGAAACAGTTCTCTTTTTAATACCGGTTGATCCAGGGCTTCATCCAATGAATGATAATCAACAGATGCATTCGTGTCAAATTTTCCATCGGATGAATTACAGGAAGAGAGTACTGTGGAACCCAGAGCAGCGAAGAGACCTGAACGAAGAAAATTTCGACGGTTGGTTTTCATGAGAATAATTTGCTTTTTTAAACATTTAGAGGTTCCCTATGTACTGAAAATGAATATATAGACCTCTAAAATAATCCTTTTTTTTTACTTTCATTAATAAATTTCCCGAAAGAGTGGTTGTGAATTATGACAAAGTTATTCTTTGTATCAATTTGAATGTCTGATAATTATGACTCCATGGAAACTGTTCTGTGCCCGAATGATCTGCTTTTGTCATGAATATGACATAAGTATTGTCAAAATTATTTTGTGAAAAATCTACTGACTTCTATCAATAGATCATGAAAATTTTGCCTGTTTTGGGTATCGATAATCGGTCAAAAATTAGAAATACAGACTTGTTTAAGTCTGATCCTTCTGTTTTATGATTTACGGTTTATCTGTTTATAATTTTGAATCCTTTGGTTCTCGTTTTTTCAACAAGAGACCTACTAATGACAGACAAGAAAGATGGGCAGGAAAATGAAGAAAACGAAAATACATGTTCATGACATAAAACAGATTGATCCCCTTGTTTTATTCCCTAAACGATTTTTAAGTAAAAGGGGTTGTTGAAGGGAATGTTAAGTACCGCAGCAAGACTTTTGACTTCGTGTCATTCTGAGGTATAAACCCTGTGTGATGGAAATATATTTTGTGTTTTTTTATTTGATGAAATTTGACTAAAATTGTACCTGAAAAAAGGAATGGTGTTATTGTAAATCCTGGTATTATGAAGAAACCCTGGAAAATTCTCATGTTTGCTTTCTTGTCGCTGTTGGCAGTGCTCATTGTTGTGATGGTTTATATCTCCCAAGGGTTCGGAAAGTTAAGGTTCGATGATGATTTCTCTTCTGCACAGGATTACTCAGGATATTTTCCGCAAAACTACGATGATGCTAAAAGGCGTTTTGCTGGTATTGTCAATCAAGCGGTTCGTCAGTTTAAGGGGGTCAGCGTTTACGGTATTGCTGTACCTTCTGTCTTTGATGATGCTCTTACTGTGGATGTGTGTTATATTCCTGCCCAAAAAGACAGCGCCAATCTGCTTATCCTGAGTTCTGGTGTACACGGGGTTGAAGGTTATGTAGGGCATGCTGTTCAGGAATTTTTTGCTGACCAATATCTTAACGATGATCTGCTTGAGCATACAGGTATTTTGTTTATACATACGGTAAATCCATATGGTTTTAAGTATAGCCGCCGCGTTACAGAAAATAACGTGGATATGAATCGCAACAGTGCTGTGGATAACCAATTGTACAGTATAAAAAACCTGAGTTACCCGGAAGTTTATGACCTTATTAATCCTGCGAAGGTGGTTAATACCCGCTCGGTTGAAAACAGGTTTTTCTTTATCAAAGCCATGAATGAAATACGCAAATCATCTTTGCCAGTATTGAGACAGGCTGTTTTACAAGGGCAGTATGATTATCCTGAAGGTCTTTATTTTGGTGGAAACCAGCATGAACCGCAGATTGATTCGTTGAAAGTTTTGCTACAACAAACCCTAAAACCTTATGACAGGATAAAGGTTATCGATTTGCATACCGGTTATGGTGAAAGGGGCAAACTGCATCTGTTTCCTAATCCGATGGAAGGGGAGCAAAAGCAAAAGATGGAACAATTATATGAGGGATTCGTTATTGACTGGGGTGATTCAGACGATTTTTATACCGTAACAGGTGATTTTGCGGGATTTATTGGCGATCTGAATCCTGGAAAAGAGTTTTATCCGATGGTTTTTGAATACGGAACCCTAAACAGTCAAACTACGATGGGATCTCTTAAATCTATTCATGTCATGATCCTCGAAAACCAGGGATACCATCATGGCTTTGCAACCCGAGAAGATAGCCTGAAGGTAAAATCGGATATCCTGGAAATGTATTTTCCTGCTTCCACTTCCTGGCGAAACCATATTATGCTTCAAACCAGGGAGGTTTTTGATGTGATGCTGGAGCGGTTCAGGAGGGGGTGATGGTTGTGCTGTACAGGTCGATTGTGCTTTGCACGTTATTTGTGTTTCGCATGTCAGATGGTTGTCAATAATGCTTTGCAAGTCATTTGCCCAATGCAGGTCGTTGGTGGTAAAGTCTTTTATTCATGTTTTTGAAACATTTTGTGGACGGGAAGAATCTCCCGTCCACAAATTTTTTTGGATGATTTTGAGTGTTGTTTTATACTGTTAAATGTTGATTATATTCCTAATACGTCTTTACCCTGTTTAAAAACAATGTCCACAGGAATTCCTGATCCGTTTACTTTTTCAAGGTCTTTACTGAGTTGGTTGGTCATAACGCCATCACTTTCGACCCATTGTTTGGCTGTTTCATAATCTCCATTACCCTGGATGATTAGAATTTTCTCTACCAGTTCATTTACAGCTTCTTTCATAGGTTCAAAATTAACTTTGTAAGTACCGTTGTCCTGCTGCATGAAAGCGCCCTTTTCAGCAAAATATTTCAGATTCATCATATTTGCTTTACCGTGTGCACTTGAAGCGCCAAAACGGCTGGAGCGAAAGATTCCGGCAAAAAAGGTAACATAATTGTTCATGACCTCGCCACTGGTTATTTCGCCCATCTCGTAAAGTTGTGTTACCAAATGCAAACCCATGATATCCGCTTTGGCTTCTTCTATGGCAGAGTAATATTCGCGCAGGGCATCGCGCGCTGGTCCTTTTCCGTTGATGGTGTTTTTCACCCCCATTCCATGCGCTACTTCGTGAAAAGTAGTATTCTCAAAAAAAGCATCAAATTGTATATGCCTGCGCTGACTTTCGTCGATAAGAATATCAGATATGGGTTGTAAGATCTTATCAAATTTTGCTTTCATAGCGTTTTTGAGTTGCAGTTTTCTCGATCCTACCTTAATATGAATTTCCGGATCGTTGGGCAGATTGATGGCAATGGTTTTACTTCCGGCATTGCAATCGCCGCCATAATACAGGGCATAGTAAACATTCATATCCGCATCGGTTCCGGGCATTTCTGACTTATACTCGGCAGGTGCAGGAAGTTCTTTCTGCAAATCTACAAGCATGTTGTTGTATTTTGCCAGCCGGGCACTCCACTCGGGGTCTTTTACCAATACAAAGGCCTCGTGTGCTGCCTTGTATCCATAAAGACGGTCTTCGTATGTTTCTATAGGTCCCACAACAAAGTCAATATTGGAAGTTTTCATCTCCATCCATGCATAGTCACTGGGTTGGTATTCGTTGCTTAGCAATGCTTCGGCCCGCATTTCCAGATAGTTTTTCAGTCCTTCATCTTCTGCCAGTTTGGCTGCTTCACGCATGATAAGTGCTGCTTCTTCATGTTTTTCTGCATAAGCCTCGCTATATGGAACAGAGACCAGATTTCCTGCCTGGTCGCGTCTGATCAGGGTATATTCACTTGTTTTCGTTGGGTCATCCCATGCCTCGAACTCCTCTTTGGTCATATCGGCAGGATAAAAAT
>CAZPVB010000184.1:0-2598 GCA_964589855.1 uncultured Bacteroidales bacterium | reverse complement strand
GTTGGGTCATCCCATGCCTCGAACTCCTCTTTGGTCATATCGGCAGGATAAAAATTGGCACCTGCAGGTTTTTCATCAACCCCTTCGATGAAGGGTTCATTGTTGTTCAACCTGTCCCATGGGCCGTAGTGGATTTGAGCGTATTGGGCAGTATATTCATCTTCTGTTTTTGCAAATAAACTGTCTTTGTCGCCATAGGCCTGCATCCAGAATATTTCGTCCATGATTTGGGCAACATCTATTAATTTACTGATGATCTGTTGCTCATTATCCGATAACCATTCCAGATCGGTGGTAAGGGTAAATTCTGTAAAATTTTCCACTTTTTGTTTCATTTCGTTGTTTGTAGACTCTTCTTTTTTTTCTGTGTTGCAACCAAAAAAAATAATAGTTGCCGTGGTGGTAAGAAAAAGATTTTGAATTGTTTTCCTCATGATAATAGTTTTTTAAGGGTTTGTTTACTTTTTATGATGTTTGTGCCTTGATAGTCTTCCATTTTATCTTTTCAAGATGTTCTGTTTTTTTAGATCATCATGTGATGTATAACTCAAAAATATAGCACCTTTTAAATTTCCAAAAATATGTTTCAAAATTAAGAAATATAAGCAGGATTGAGACAATTTGAATCAAATGTTTTTAAAAATCAGTAGATTTGCCGAAATTTTGCCATATGGATACATTTCTTTTGATCATCTTTTACCTCGGTACACCGATTCTTGTGTTGCACCTTTGCCATCGGTACCGTTTTGTAAATAAACTGGGATCTGTAGTAATTGCCTACATTATTGGTTTGGTTGTGGGTAATGCCGGTATCCTTCCACCTGAAGCAGCACAGGTACAGGATGCCATGACTTCGGCCACCATCCCGCTGGCGTTGCCTTTGTTGCTTTTTTCCCTAAACATAAAGCAGTGGTTTGGTATGGCAGGAAAAACTTTACTTGCTCTGGTGCTGGGACTGATATCTGCTATCATTATGGTAGTGACGGGGTATTTTATTTTTAAGGATACCCTTCCTGAAATCTGGAAAATATCAGGAATGATGTTAGGGGTATACAGCGGAGGTACGCCTAACATGGCTTCTATACAAAGTGTGTTGGAGGCAAAACCGGAAACATATATCATTCTCAATACTCATGATATCCTTCTATCGGCATTGCATCTTGCTTTTATCATGACTTTTGGGCAAAGAATCATTGGCATGGTTTTAAAACCTTTTCGGAAAAAAAATAATGGAATTACAGAAGATGTTAGTTTCGATGGAAAAGATCCTTATTGGGGAATTTTCCGCAAAAAATTGTTTGTTCCGGTTTTGGGTGCCCTGGGGCTCGCTTTGCTCATCGCCGCCGTTAGCCTCGGACTGAGTTTTCTTATTGCTGGTGAAATTTCAATGCTTGTCATTATCTTATCCATTACCACACTCAGCATTGGGGCCAGTCTTTTGCCCCGGGTCCACTCCATCGAAAAAACCTTTGAAACAGGTATGTATTTCATACTTATATTTAGCCTGGCGGTTGCATCCATGGCAGATGTAAGCCAATTTGCCGGATCTGCTCCTGGGTTGTTTCTGTATGTTGCACTCGTTATTTTCGGTTCATTGCTTATTCATTTGCTACTTTGCCGGATTTTTGGTGTTGATACCGATACCATGATCATCACCTCCACTGCCCTGATCCTTTCACCTCCATTCGTGCCTGTTGTGGCGGGTGCTCTCAAAAACAAAGACATCATAATTTCTGGCCTCACCGTTGGCATTATTGGTTATGCTGTAGGAAATTATCTTGGAATTACGGTGGCGTATTTGTTGAAGTAAAGAGAGAATCATATTTTTCACTCAAACTTTTCTTTACCTGATCTCAGATGGTCTGTTTTGTATAGGATAAATCCAGAAAAATCTGCTGTATGATTACTGAATATTGATTTTTAAGCGCTTCTCATAGGAATTAATATGTTATTTTTGATCACTATCTTCATAAACTTAATACTTTTTACTATGACTAAAAAAGCATTTACTACCATCTTGCTTGCAGCAGTTGCATCTGTGTTTTTTTCCTGCACTGTCAGAAAACCGGTTGCTTCCACACCCCCTGAAAACAATGATTCCTACAGGGTACATTACCTGTTCGAACACGAGGGTTGCAAAGTTTACAGGTTTTTTGACAAGGGAAATTATGTTTATTTCACCAATTGTAATGGCGATGTTACTGCTGTTACCAGTGATTCTACCCAGGTAAGGGTGATGGGGAAAGCGTTAATTCCAAATGCGGGTCAAACAGATTTTTTACCCGAATCGGATTAAAATTCCTGTTTTGTGTTAGCAGGAAACCATCAGTTAACAGGCTATGTTTGCTATCAAAACAACTTTATCTCGGTTAAATCCATGAATGCCCTGTCATTTAAACCTTAGGGATATCTCTTAAAGGTTTAACAGGTTCGAATGCTTTCAAATGTTCTTTTTTGAGTATATTTACATAAAAAAAAGAACATTTGACTTTTTATTTTTGAAATCTGAATTGTTAAATTGTAATTTTTATTCCTGGTGGTAGATTTTTTTAAGAACAGGGTTGTTTGGATAACAGGAGCAAGCAGTGGCATAGGAAG
>CAZPVB010000183.1:0-7413 GCA_964589855.1 uncultured Bacteroidales bacterium | reverse complement strand
TTTCTGAGATATCTTCTGCTACAATTGTCATGTCGGGTAAGCGTTCGATAGTATAGGTTAGATCTGTACCAGGCATATAACCACCGTTAAGACCTTCGGTGGGAGCATTCCAGGTTATTAACCCGTTGTTGCCATCAGCCGTAAGTGTTATCTCAGCGGGTGCTGCAGGTACATCTTCTCCGACATAAACAGATGCTGATGCAGAAAAACCTTCACCTGAACTGTTTACACCAACTACAGTGTAAGAATAAAGTCCGGAAGTAGTAATATCATCATCAGTAAGGGTCTCTTCACCACCAATAACAGGTGCATCAAATGTTGAAATGAGTTCATTATTACGATAAACATTTACTTCGTCAAGTTCTGTGAGTGCTTCTCCACTAAAGGTTTCAGATGGATTGGTCCAGGACAACGAAACTTCTAACGCGCCCATTTCTGCTGCTGTTACTGTTAAGTCTGTTGGGGAAGCAGGTGCTGAGGGGTCAGCAAGATTGTTCACTAACCATACTATAGCATTGTTGTAGAGTGTAACTCCATCGCCTTCAAAATTCAAAAGACCTTCGGCCACAGGAAGAAGGTTTAAGGAAACCACATTTGTTTTTGCTGCAACAAGTATTTCTCCATTGTCCCATTCAGCAATACCAACAGCACCTTCAGCTACTTGATTATCCTGAATTAAACCATCCATAGAAAGGGTGGAAAAATCAGTCAGGATTGGATGATCAGGTTCAAGAATTTCATCCAATGCAAAACTACCTTCTATATCTTCAGTTGCATGGGTGAAAGCTGAATATCCGTCGTTGAAATATGCTCCTCCAATTTCCCATCCGGCATAATCCATCAGGTAAGAACTTTCAACAAATAAACCGCCACCATCAATATAATCGGCAACTATATCACCTGCCACATCAGGACTTATATCTCCTGAATCTAACCATTTAGTATTGTTAAAAGCCAAAACTACATGATAAGGTGTTAAATCTTCAAGTGATAAATCAGGTAAGTCTTCCAATGGAAAACTTGTAGCATTGATATGATCGTAATCGTCCAAAGAAGCTCTTAAATCTTCTGATCCATCAGTATCCGGTGATAAAATCAAAACGTCGATGACGCCTGGGAACGTAAGACCCTTATTGATTTTATTGGCATTGAGTAATTGTGTGTAAGCAGGAACATTCATACTCTTTTTTAAGCTCTCTGCTTGCTTCTCAAACTGATTGGCTCTTTCCGATTCCATTTTCTCAATTTCCTCCGGAAAATAGTTTTGGCTTTGTCCGAAGCTAAAGGTTGCAACCAGGGTTGCAATGATCAATAATGTAATTCTCTTCATAAATTTAATTTTAAGTTATTAGTTCCGTTTTATTAGTTTACGCTCGGTTTGTTTTAATTTCATTATCCAAAATTCATTGTATAGAAATGACTCGCTTCATTCTTCATTGTGCAACAAATTAAATATAATGGATAATCTTGCAGGATAAACTAATTTTGAAATGACGAATTTTTATTCGTCGGGAAAATTAAATTTTTTATACCATATACCTCCTTTTTTAATTACTAAATATATTTTGTCTTCATATTAATTATATGTAAAATTATAAATCTCATACGAATAAAACAATATTTATTAGATTCATTTCCTATTCATTGATATCCAAATAAAAATTAAGATAAAACAAAATACAATTTATCGACATTATCAATGTCTTTCTCTTCATTCTTTACCATTATGAATAATATATAAATAAAATTAAAAACTGAATAACCAAAAATCCCAACCACCGATTTTCATGCATATTTTCATCGTTTACTCAAAATATAAGTGGCATTTTCGCAAATAAGCAGCACTATTCCCACACCACTCCCCCCTAAAATTACATCTTCTCAAAATTATTTCTGAAAAAGCATTAGTTCTATACAACCATTTTTTATCATCCTGGTTCAAAAAAGTTTTACTTTTCCAAACCTGAGGGATTCCTCTTCACGCAGGAATGACAGGTAGAGCAAACATTTCCATGCGCGTCGTCCTGGCAAAGGATCGACAGGATATTTCCAAAATATTTTCGTAGATCAAATCATAAACAAAACAAAATAATTCAGGTTTATCCAATAACACAGTTGATTTGTATGCAGAGCGATCATTTGTAAATCAAATATTGTTAATTTTGTATGAACCAGACAGAAATTAAATAAACTTTAGCATACACAAGTAATCAAGTATGATTATTTTTATCAATTTTTCTACATCTGAACTTTTATAAATCATCATGAATGAATTGTACACAATGACCGACAAAAACAAATTTTAAATCACCTTTAAACAAATTGATCAGGGACAAAATAATGGATCGTCTCCATCAAAAGCGGATCATCGAAGATTTTTCATCCCTGAACATCATCGCTTGAAGAAAACAATGTTTAATATGTAAATAAACCATCATTGAAATAATTTAAAAGATTAAAGCTGTCAACCAAACTCTATGAAAAAATTCACCTTTTTAGGAAACGCTGATTCAAAAGCAATAGAATCCCTTTACAAACAATATTTAAGCAACCCCGAAAGTGTTAGCAGCGATTGGCAACATTTTTTCAGCGGTTTTGAATTCGCACAGGCAGAATATCCTGCACCTGATGGAGCATCGGAAAAAGAGACACGTACCTTCAGAAGCGAATTTCATGTCATCAACCTGATCAATGCCTACCGGCAGCGGGGACACCTTTTCACCAAAACCAATCCGGTACGCACCCGCCGGCAATATTCCCCTACCCTGGATCATCATAATTTCGGACTATCCGACAAAGACCTTGCAAATCAGTTTCAGGCAGGAAATGAATTAGGCATCGGAAAAACCACGCTTAAAAAAATCATCGAACATCTTGAAAAAACCTATTGCCAGAGTGTGGGCGCTGAGTACATGTTTATCCGCACACCAGAGATCGTGGAATGGTTAAAAAGCAAAATGGAAGCATCGCGCAACACCCCTGGTTTTGACGCAGATACTAAAAAACGTATTCTGAAAAAACTTACCCAGGCAGTAGGGTTTGAGCATTTCATCAGAAAACGTTTCCCCGGTCAGAAAAGATTCAGTCTGGAAGGTTGCGAAACATTGATACCCGCCCTGGATTCCGTTATTGAACTGGGCGCCGAAAAAGGCATCAAAGAGTTTGTGATTGGCATGGCCCATCGCGGCAGGCTAAACGTACTGGCCAACATCCTGAAAAAACCTTACCGGAAAATATTCAGCGAATTTGAAGGAAATGCCTATGAAGATGAAGCATTGCTTGGCGATGTAAAGTACCATTTGGGATGTACGCTGATCAAAAATACCGCCAGTGGTAATCCCATCAATTTGAGTATTGCTCCAAACCCCAGCCACCTGGAAGCAGTAAATCCAGTAGTGGAAGGGATAGCACGCGCCAAAGCCGACCAGAGATACGAAAGGGACTATAAGCAGGTTGCCCCCATCCTTATCCATGGCGATGCCTCCATCGCCGGGCAGGGTATCATCTATGAGGTCATTCAGATGTCGCAACTTCCTGCCTACAAAACCGGTGGAACCATTCACCTTGTTATCAACAACCAGTTGGGTTTCACAACCAATTACCTCGACGGGCGCAGCAGCACCTACTGCACCGATGTTGCCAAAACAATCCAATCACCCGTTTTTCACGTCAACGGAGATGATGTGGAAGCAGTTGTTTACACCATTGGTCTGGCCATGGAATTCCGTCAGAAATTTCAGAAAGATGTTTTTATCGATCTGCTCTCTTACCGCAAGTATGGTCATAATGAAGGCGACGAACCCCGGTTTACCCAACCCATACTTTATAAAATCATTGAGAAGCATCCTGACCCGGCAGCAATTTATATTCAGAAACTGATCGAAGAAGGAACCATCAGCGAAAAATATGCCGAAGGTCTGCTGGACTCCCTCAACGAAGTGCTTGACAAAGAGCTGGCTGAAGCCAAAAAAATTGAGAAAGGTGATATCGACCCCTTCCTTGAAAAAACATGGGAGAATTTCTCCAAACCCGATCAGGTGCAGGTTTTTCAGGAGGCGGATACACGTCTGGATGTGAAGACACTGCGCACATTGGGAGCAAAGATCAGCGCCATCCCCCCCGACAAAAAACTTTTCCGCAAAACAACCAAACTGCTTAAAGAACGCCAGAAAATGGTTGATGATGGAAGTAAGCTAGACTGGGCCATGGGCGAATTACTGGCTTACGCATCACTTCTGCATGAAGGAATTCCCGTTCGATTTTCCGGACAGGATGTAGAGCGCGGAACATTCTCCCATCGCCACGCCATCCTGAAAACAGAAGATACAGGTGAAAGTTTCTCACCCCTGAATCAAATATCTGATGACCAGGCAGTTTTTGAGATATACAATTCCCTGTTGTCAGAATATGGTGTTTTGGGTTTTGAATATGGATATGCGATGGGTTCACCGCAAAGCCTGGTGATATGGGAAGCACAATTTGGCGACTTTGTAAACGGTGCACAGATCATCATTGACCAGTTCCTTACCAGCGCAGAGGAAAAATGGAGGGTAATGAACGGTTTGGTACTTTTGCTTCCTCATGGCTACGAAGGACAAGGACCCGAACACTCCAGCGCCCGCATGGAAAGATTTCTTCTCAGTTGCTCTGAAAACAATATACAGGTGGCAAACTGCACCACACCCGCCAATTTCTATCATCTGCTCAGGCGCCAGGTGAAAAGAAATTTCCGCAAACCGCTTGTTGTCTTCACTCCCAAAAGTTTGTTGCGGCATCCATCATGCACCTCCTCATTGCAGGAAATGGCAGAAGGACACTTTCAGCATGTGATAGATGATCAGAACGCAGAAGCAGAAAAAGTCAACCGGGTGGTTTTTTGTTCCGGGAAAATTTACTACGAACTCAAAAAATATCAACAGGAAAAAGAACATAACCATACTGCTATCATCCGAATAGAACAACTTTATCCTCTTCCTCTGAATGAAATCACAACTTTAAAAAAGAAATATTCTAATGCACAGCGCTGGTTATGGGTACAGGAAGAACCCCAGAATATGGGTGCCTGGTACTTTATCAAGGAGAACTTTAACTTCCTGCCCGATCTGGGTGTCATTGCCAGACCCGCCAGTGGCAGTCCGGCAAGTGGTTCAAGTAAATTTCATGCCATACAACAAAATAAAATAGTAGAAAAAGCTTTTGAAGATTGTACGTGTGAAAATGTATGCCGGGAGTGTAAGCAGTTATGCATAAGCCACTTAAATCCCTTAATCCCCATCAATACACTTAAAGTTTAACCCATAAAAAAAAAGATTTTCAATTATGATGATTGATATTAAAGTTCCGGAAGCAGGCGAATCGATAACCCAGGTAGAACTTGCCAAATGGCTTGTTGAAGAAGGAGAATATGTGGAAAAAGATCAGGAGATCGCTGAGATAGATTCCGATAAAGCAACCCTTACCATCAATGCCGATGGCGCCGGAACCATTAAGATAATCATAGAAGAAGGTGCTACCATTGAACCCGGAAAAGTTGTAGGGCAGATTGATACATCTGCAGAGAAAACACAGAAAAATACCGGAAAACAAAAAACGGAAGTGAGCAAAGTGGATTCAGTGAAAACCACTGAAGAACCGGCAGCAAAAGAACAGGATAAACCCTCTGCATCAGAACAAACAAAAGAACCTGTAAGCAGTAAGGATGAGAAAGATGTGACCATCAGTCCACAGGCAAAGAAGTTACTCGACGAATGGGACATCAACCCTGAAAAAGTTATTGATAACCCCAACAGCAAAAGAATTACCAAAAAAGATATCTTGCGCGCCATTTCTGAGCAGGTTCACAAAGGATCTTCCGAACCCGAAAGCGAACATGTCAAGAGTATTCCGTCGTCGTGGGAAGGAAGCCGCACCAGTGAAACCATCAAAATGACCACCCTGCGCAGGAAGATAGCAGAAAGACTGGTGTCGGTAAAAAACGAAACCGCCATGCTGACCACCTTCAACGAGGTGGACATGCTGCCCGTAATGCAACTGCGAAACAAATACAAAGTGCAGTTTGAAAAAAAGTATGGGGTAAAGCCCGGTTTTATGTCCTTTTTCGTGAAAGCCGTTACATCCAGCATCCCTTTTTTCCGGCAGGTAAACGGACAGATCGAAGATGGGAAGATCATCCTGCCCGACTATGCGGATATTGGCATTGCCGTGAGTACACCCAAAGGGTTGATGGTACCCGTGATCAGGGATGCACAAAAAAAGTCACTTGCCGAACTGGAAAATGAGATCGCCCAAATGGCCAGAAAAGCAAGAGACAACAAAATAACCATTGAAGAGCTTACCGGCGGCACCTTCTCCATCACCAACGGAGGGGTGTTTGGATCGATGCTTTCCACCCCCATTATCAATCCCCCGCAAAGCGCCATCCTGGGCATGCACAACATCGTGGAGCGACCCGTTGCTGTCAATGGCAAAGTAGAGATCAGGCCCATCATGTATGTGGCACTCTCCTACGACCACCGCATCATCGATGGAAAAGAATCCGTAGGGTTCCTGGTAAAAGTAAAACAATTCCTCGAAAACCCCGTGTCTATGATCTATCCCGGCCAAAACCCTGAGGAGATGCTGCTGGGTCTTTAATATATGTCAGGTGGCTCGCCAGGACGCCAAGCAACTGAAATCAAAGCATAAGCATGAACACCAAACCCTTTGCGCCTCTGCGCCTTCGCGTGAAACAAAAATTTAATGGCTCGCCAAGACGCTAAGACGCCAATAAACTAAAACCATATCATAAGCATGAAAATCAAAACCCTTTGCGCCTCTGCGCCTTCGCGTGAAACAAAATCTTAATGGCTCGCCAGGACGCCAAGACGCAAAGAAATACAAATCAGCGAAAAGAACATGACAGAAAACGAAATATCTAAAATAATAGTAAATACTTGTTTTCATATTCACAAAGAATTAGGACCAGGATTATTTGAGTCGGTATATGAATCAATTCTGCATCATGAATTAATTCAACAGCGACTAGCAGTTCTCAGGCAGGAAGGCATACCAGTTATATGGAAAGAATTGGAAATGGAACAAGGTTTCAGGGCGGATTTGATAGTGGAAAACAAAGTACTGATCGAGATAAAATCAGTTGAAAACATTGCGCCTGTCCATCAAAAACAAGTGCTTACCTATTTAAAACTTACTGGAATGAAATTAGGACTGTTGATAAACTTTAATGAAGCATACATTAAAAACGGCATAACAAGAGTAGTAAACAATTTGTGATATAGAAACAGAAATCATATCATAAGCATGAAAATCAAAACCCTTTGCGCCTCTGCGCCTTTGCGTGAAACAAAATCTTAATGGCTCGCCAAGACGCCAAGAAACAGAAACCATATCACAAACATGAAAACCAAACCCTTT
>CAZPVB010000182.1:0-7447 GCA_964589855.1 uncultured Bacteroidales bacterium | reverse complement strand
CCCTTTAAGCGGTCGCAGACCCTTGAAGTGGTTTAGTTTGTACATCCTACCCCAACCACTCAAAGGGTTTTCAACCGCTTTGAGGGTTTACTTTTAACTTAAAACAACCTACCCGCCAAACGCTCAAAATCTGTTCCTTTCACCGGTTTGGTCAGGTAGTCGTCCATGCTTAGGTCCATATATTTGGTACGGTCACCCTCAAAGGCGTTGGCGCTGAGACCTACAATGGGTGGCAGGATTGCATGTTTCTCTTTGAGTTTTTGAGTGGCGGTTACACCATCCATCAGGGGCATTTGAATATCCATGAGGATAATGTCGAAATGTCCGGGTTCGTATATGTCAAGTACTTCCTGTCCGTTTTGGGCAATGGATACTTCATGCCCCAGGGAGGAAAGCATCAGTTTTGCCACTTTTTGGGTAACAACTTTATCTTCTGCCAGCTCCTTTATGCGGGTGGGTTGATCGTTTAGTTTTACGTTCCCCGATTCAATTCTCGAGAAATCCAGAATCTGGTCTATAATCACTGCCATGTTGTCGGCTGATACTTTTAAGGTATTGAAATAATCCTGCTGGTTTTTATCAAGGTTGGTATTTTGCATTATTTCGAGCATTCCAATGATAGCGGTAAGAGGTGTTCTGATCTCATGACTGAGACTGGCGATAAATTTTTGTTTAAACTGCAGTGTGTTTCTGGCAACATCCCTCTCTTTTTGCAGCAATTGCTTTTGTTTTTCGGATTCAATTTTATCGCGTATGGCGCTTTGAATTTTCAGGTGGTTTTTGATCCTCACTTTTACTTCCAGCGGTTTGAAAGGTTTGGTAATATAATCAACTCCCCCTAGTTCAAAACCCTTCACAATGTCTCCAATTTCACTTTTGGCACTGAGAAAGACAACAGGTATTTTTCTTGTTTGTTGGTTTTCCATGATCTTTCCGCAAACCTCAAATCCATCCATTTCGGGCATCATGATATCCAGCAGGATCAGGTCGGGAGGTTTTTTTTCGATCATTTCAAGGGCATGGATGCCGGTGCTTGCAAAGGCGAGATTGTACTCTTGCTGCGGGGATATTGGCAATAACTTTCAGATTGGCAGGTTGATCATCCACTAAAAGGATCAAATCTTTGGAGGTTTTATCCTTTTTCTTTCTTGTCATACTATTAATCTTTGATCTGTTATTTCTTAGCGGAATAAATTTTTAAGGGTGTGCAAAGTTTGCTGAATCATAGTTAAATCAAAGTCGTCTCTGTAACGCTGGATCTTTTCCAGTGGATCCTGCAGCGCCAGTACTTTATAATTGACCGTGAACTCTTTTATCTGCTCCAGCAACGTATCCAGTTCGTCGAGTATAACATATCCGCCCTGGTCTTCAATTTTTCCGGCAAATTGCTCATTGAATAGTTGCCTGACTTCTTCAGAGATGATAAAATTTTGTGAGGAAATACTGTCTTTACTATCATTATTGGTTTGCCATGTTTCTTTTTTGTTTTTTTTATGCTTCAGGTGGTTTGCCAGGATACGAATAAGCGCTTGCTTTTTTACAGGTTTATGGAGTATGCCATTAAAGAGTTTTTCAGGTTCCTCATTCTGTCCCTTCATGGTAGATGCTGTAAGGGCCACAACGGGAATATTTTTCAAATCAGGGTCTTGTTTCAAAATCCTTGTGGCGTGGTATCCGTCCATTACGGGCATTCTTAAATCCATCAAAATCAGGTCGGGTTGGTAATTTCTTGCTGCTTCTATGGCCAGCGCTCCGTTTTCTGCTTCATAGATCAACAGGTTATTGTTTTCCAGATAACCTTCTACCAATTGCCTGTTATATGCCACATCGTCGATCAGGAGTACTTTTTGTTTTCTGAAATCCAGCACCTCATCATTCCACATATACTCAAGTTGCTTTTCCTCGTTACTTTTGGAATACTGAATGTTCTGAAACACGATGGTAAAAGTGCTTCCTTTTCCGGGTGTGCTTGACAGACGTATCTCGCCATTCATAAGTTCAACGAGTTTTTTGCTGATGGATAGTCCTAACCCGGTACCACTGTATTGGCGACTATCCTGGCCTGACGCCTGTCTGAAGGATTCAAAAATGAGGGATTGTTGCTGAGGGGCAACACCAATGCCGGTGTCTTCAACAGCAATTTCAAAACCGAGGTTATCATTTGAAATATTCAGTATTGTTAACGTAATTTTTACATATCCTTTGTTGGTAAATTTTATGGCATTGCCTGTAATGTTCAGCAAAATTTGCCTTAAACGTATTTCGTCGACAAGTACCGTGTGGGGAAAATTTTCGTCAATTTCGGTAATGAGTTCAATATTTTTGTCTTCTGCATTCTGTGAAAAGAGTCGCCTGATATCTGCGATGATCATCCTCAGGTCAATGGGTTCATAGGATATGTCCATTTTCCCGGCCTCAATTTTTGACAGGTCGAGTATATCGTTGATAAGTGATAACAAGGTTTGCCCGCTGTCGAGGATCGTATTAAGATAATTCTTTTGTTTTTTATCATTAGTGGTGTTGAACATGATCTCACTGAAGCCCAGTATGGAGTTCATGGGGGTTCGTATTTCGTGGCTCATGTTTGCCAGGAATTCGCTTTTGGCGGCATTGGCTGCGGCGGCTTCTGCAGCCATGGTGTTGGCCATTTTAGTAGTCTCTTCGAGCATCTTGTTTTTTTTGATCAGTTCATTTTCGGCTCTTTTACGCCCGTCGATATCGATATGTACGCCAACAGCACGGGTGGGTTTGCCGGATTGGTCATCGAAATATGCCTTTCCTTTGCCCATTACCCATTTGTATGAACCATCCTTGCATTTTAACCTGAACTCCACTTCGTAGGATGTTGCTTTTTCAATGCTCTGTTGTATGATTGGCATAACTTTTTGTGCATCTTCAGGATGGACAAGTTTCATGAAAGTATCCAGGTTCATGGGTAATTCCTGGTCTTCATATCCAAGCATTGTATAGTAAGTGGGGCTGAAAAAGGTATTGTCTGTGATCAGGTTCCAGTCCCAGAAGCCATGTTCACCGGCATCCATAGCCAGTTCAAGACGGATTGAGTTTTCCCTGAGCTGCTCTTCCATTTGCCTGCGTTGGGTAATATCGCTGTGCGATCCTGCCATTCGGTAGGGTACGCCGTATCGATCGCGCAAAGCTTCTCCTTTGGCCAGTATCCATTTGAGTGAACCATCTTTATGTTTCATCCTGAATTCTATGGAGTAATTCTGTATTTTGCCACTGAGGTAAGCCTGAATATACTTATCCAACGCTGGCATATCCTCCGCATATACCAATTGAAAGAATGTGTACAGATGGTTTTTCAGCTCATGGTCTTCGTATCCAAGCATATCTTTCCAGCGTTTTGATAAAAAGAGTGCGTTGGTTTTTATGTCCCAGTCCCAGATACCATCGTTGGTACCTGCTACTGCCAGCTCAAACTGTTTTTTTGCTTTTTCGGTTTCCAGTTGAATTTCTTTAATCTCAGTGTAATCAAATATATATCCGTGCCACAAAACACTGCCGTCTTCCAGTTTTTCAGGGTTGGCCGTACCGCGCAACCAGCGTTCGCCCTTTTTGGGCAGGATGACCCGGTATTCGGCTTCCCACTGGGTAAGGTTCTCTCTGGATTTACTGATGCTTGCCACAACGTTTTCATAGTCACCGGGATGCAGGCGCTTAAAAACAGGCGATGCATCCGTTTTTACCTCGTGGGGTTGCACTTCATAAACTTCATAAATATTTTCAGAAGCAAAGGGGAAACAAGCATTTCCATCAGGGTTTACTTTGTACTGATAAATAACTCCTGGTATTTGCCGGGAAAGGTTCTTGAGCAGCTCTGCACTTTTTATCAACAGCTCTTCTGTGGCTTTTTTTTCTGTAATCTCCACAAAGCTCTCAATGAGCTTTTCTTTTCCGTTTATGGTGATCTTTTTTACCGTCTTGAGAATGGGTATTTCTTTTCCGGTAGCTGTAAGCAGCTTTTTGTCAGCGTTATCCACATCCTGGCTTTTATCGCAGATGGGACAGCATTCTTCGTGGGCAGGGCAAACAAACTGATGGCACAACCGGCCCAAAATTTCCTCTTCGGGCAGTCCTATAAGTTGCTGTGCATATTTATTTACGATTTCAATTTTTCTTGTTTCCGGGTCAATGATCATAATGCCTGCAGCAATGTTTTCCAGCAACGATCGTTGTAACTTTTCTGACTCCTGGATTCTTTGTTCGTCTATCTTGCGCCGGGTAATATCCTGGTGTGTGCCAGATATAATCAGGGGTTGATGGTCCTGAGTCCACGAAACCACCTTTCCCCGGTCAAGCACCCAAACCCAATGTCCGTCTTTGTGCTTCATGCGACTTTCAAACTCATAATATTCCAGTTTACCTGAAAAATGTTTTTGCAGCACTTCATTGCTTTTGGCTAAATCATCGGGATGGGCGAAACCTGTCCACGTATCAATGGTTGTTGGCAATAATTCATCTATTTCATACCCTACAATCTGTGCCCACCGGTCGTTGAAAATGGTTTTACCGGTTTGCACATTCCATTCCCATGTACCCACATTGGTACCTTCAAGGATGCTTTGCAGACGTTTTCTTTCTATTGAGAGGGATTGTTCAACTTCTTTCTGATGGGTAATATCCCACCAGGTGCCAATGATTTCTGTAAAATCATCTTCATGCCGCAATACTTTCTGGTTGTCGAGCAGCCAATGGTACTTTCCCTGCTTGTCTTTAAACCGGTATTCGTTGGTCATGGCCTTTCCTGCCAGTTTTTCGGCGAGTTTTGGTATGTCTTCGGGGTGTACACAGCTGAACCACAACTCGATACTTTCAATAAACTGCTTTGGTTTGAACCCCAGGATATTTATCACATTATCATTGATATATGTCAGGTGAGGGTTTCCTTGCTTATCAATCCGGTATGTATAAATTACTGCCGGGGTGTTAGAGAGGATGGTGTCCAGGCGTTGTTCTGTTTGTTTGTGCCGGGTAATGATATGGCTAATGCCCAATACGCCAATAACTTTGCCATTTGCATCGCGGTAGGGTGTTTTGATGGTGTCAAGCAGTTCTTTTCGTCCATCGGGATAGGTTATCCATTCTTCGTTGCTTTGTTGTTTCCCTGAGTCCAGCATAGTGCGGTCATTTTTCCTGAAAAATTGGGCCAGCTCTTTGGGGTAGAGGTCAAAGTCGCTCAGCCCTGTTATTTCTTCAGGGTTTCGCCCCACATGCTCTGCAAAAGCGGGGTTGCAACCCATGTATTTACCTTCGAGGTTTTTATAAAATATGAAATCGGGGATGCTGTTCAGCAGCGACTGGATAAGGCCTGTCTGCTTAAATTTTGCCTCTTCAGCGGCTTTTTTTTCTGTAATGTCAAAAATAAAACCATCCAGATAGTCCACTTCATCTTTTTCATGGTAAACTGTCATGCCTTTTTCGTAAACCCATCTGATGGTGCCGGATTTGTGGGTAACCCGGTATTCTATTTCCCAATGCTTGCGGGTTTTGATACCAGTGTTTATGGCATCTGTTACCTTTTGTTTGTCTTCTTTGTGTATGAGTTTTCCGTAGGAAGTTGCCCTGTTATTCAGCAACTCATCAGATGTATATCCTGTAATGGTATCCACCGGTTTGCTGATAAAGATCATGGTCCAGTCAGGATCGTTTTTGCAGCGATAGGTGATGCCGGGAATATTATTGACCAACGATTCATAGCGGTGTCTGTTTTCCAGGTCAGCACTCTCGGCCTTTACACGGGCAATGAGCATGCCGGTTAAATCGGCAAATAGTTCTGCTACTTTCTGGTTTTGCAGGGTAATGCCTTTTTCAAAGATCAATGTGAAATCACCAACCGGTTCTGTTTCCTTCAACGATTTTATGACGGCGATCTGTCCCAGGTTAAAAGATCTTTTCAAAATAGTTGATACTGCCCCGGGCATGGATTTTCCCGTTAAATGGCCTAAATCCTTGAAGATGGTCGTTTTGGATGTGCTTATCTTTTCTTCCCTGTCCGGATCGTGCTTCCATTTTTTTCCAACTAACTGAAAACCGAGAATGGCAGTGGCTTTTTTTATGTTTTCATTTATCCCGGTAATGGCGGTGGTGGTAAACTCTTTGTTTTCATCGAAAATATTCAGTGTAGCGTATTTTGCCCCTGTGATTCTTTGCATCTGCTTCAAAATGAATTCGTAATCAATAGATGAAGCAGAATAGGAGTTGAATACCTGCGATGATTCAGTGATAATATGGTCAAGGGTTGTGTCTGTAAAAATCGTTGTGAAGTAATATTTTTCTGTGGAGTATGCGTAAACTTTGTACCATCGGCTGAGTGGCTCACTGAATTGCTCAAACTCTTCGCTTGTCCCTTCCAGTGCAATTTTCCCGTAAAACCCTATCCAGTCAAATGCAGTCTTTTCGATGTTGGGAATGACCTCACGAACTGTTTTGCCCACGATGTTTTGGGGCTTTAATCCTGTAAAATCGTTGAAAGCATTGTTTGCTTCCACAAACTGATAATCGATGGGTTCTCCCTCCTGGTTGGTAATGATTTTGTGAATGGCAACGCCCATGGCAGATTGCTGTGCCAGCATCTGGTATCTTCTCTTGCTCCTGGCCAGCTCGTCTTCGGCTTTTTCCCGCCATTTTTCCTCGTTGATGGCGTGGGTTACTCTTTTGATTACCAGGGGGAGCATTTCCTGAAACATCTGGTCTTTCATTACATAGTCTTTTGCCCCGAGGCGCATCATTTCCACTGCTACACGCTCACTGCCTTTGCCGGTAGAAACAATAAAAGGGGGTACTGCATGGTGTTGTGCTGCAACTTTTTCAATGAACTCCTTACCGGTCATATCGGGCAGTTTGTAATCCACCACCATGAGGTCGGCTGTATTTTGCTTTAACCATTCCAATGCTTTGGTGGCATTGGAAAAACAAGTCGTTTTGTAATCTTCTGCTTCCGTGATCTTTTTTGTTGCCGCGGCAACACTTTTAGAGTCTTCGATAATGAGTGCATTCATTTTGGAGAGAGATGTTTTACGTTTGTTTCAGGTATTCGTTTTCCTCAATGCTTGGTGTGAGAGCTTGCAACTCTACCTGGCACTGTTTAATTTGTCCAGACGATCTTAACTCAAAGGGCAAAAAGTATAACTTTTTTCTGCGGTAAAGTTAGCTGTTATTTCAATGCTTCTAATAAGCGTTTTACGGAAACGAACCTGAGCGCTCAAAGGGTTTTCAACCGCTTTAAGGGTTTTGGTTTTCTTTCGATGAGGGTTTACAGTTTCTTCCCCAAACCCTTTAAGCGGTCGCAGACCCTTGAAGTGGTTTAGTTCTCTATCAACCCCAACCGCTCAAAGGGTTTTCAACCGCTTTGAGGGTTTGCTTTTTCTTCTGAAACCCTTTAAGCGGTCGCAGACCCTTGAAGTGGTTTAGTTCTCTATCAACCCCA
>CAZPVB010000181.1:0-7488 GCA_964589855.1 uncultured Bacteroidales bacterium | reverse complement strand
ATAAATAAAAATCTCTGAAAAGATTCAGTAAAACCATTGTTGTGGTTTGCTTTCGTTAATTTTGTGAAAGAATTCTACAGGATACTTTTATGATATTCTTATAAAAAATAATAATAACAAAGCAAACCCCTTTTTTATAACAAGGCATATGGTAAATCATCTAAGCATTGAGGAGTTTATGGAATACCGCCAGAAATTTCCGGTTTTTGATGTTCGTTCACCCGGCGAGTACATAGATGGGCACATACCAGGTGCATACAATCTACCGCTATTTGATAATGATGAGCGACGCATCATAGGTACATTGTATAAAAAATCCGGACGGGAAGCCGCTGTGTTTGAAGGTTTGGGAATTGCAGGGAAAAAACTGCAGACATATGTGAAAAAGGCGTTACAATTAACCAAAACCAAAGAATTGCTAATACACTGCTGGCGAGGGGGCATGAGATCGGAAAGCATGGCCTGGCTATTGTCAACAGCAGGTTTTCGGGTGCATCTGCTCACAGGAGGGTATAAAACGTACAGAAGACATATCAGAAGGTTATGGGAACAAAAAGCAGCGTTATATGTAATTGCAGGCAAGACTGGTTCAGGTAAAACCGAGATATTACATTTTTTGAAAGAAAAGGGTCAGCAGGTGCTCGATCTGGAAAAAATTGCACGCCATAAAGGGTCAGCCTTCGGCGCTATCGGTCAGCAGCAGCAACCCACCAATGAGCAATTTGAAAATGATCTGGCCGACCACTGGATAAATCTCGATCTTCAAAAACCCGTCTGGTTAGAAGATGAAAGTTTGCACATTGGCAAAGTTTGCCTGCCAGAACCATTTTATTGGAAAAAACAGGATTCAAAAACCATTCTCATTGATGTTCCCAAATCTTTGCGCATTGAGAGGTTGAAAAAAGATTATGCTGTTTTCCCCAAAGAACTATTGATAGAATCCATTGGGAAAATTACAAAAAGATTGGGAGGTCAAAATGCCCAAAAAGCAGTCGGATCAATCTTGAACGATGATTTTACCACTGCTATTGACATTGTATTGGGTTATTATGATAAAGCCTATTCTTACGATCTGACAAAAAAGAAAAGAAGCATGATTTATCAGATGGATTTCAATAACTCTGATCCAAAAATCATTGCAGAAGATATTATTCAAAATTTTCTATTGGATGGGAAAGCTGAAAAATAATTACCAGGTACTCATTAATTTTCTTAATTTGGTGCTGTGTTAATGATGATGATATCCGGGAAAGTAATGTTTTTAGAACCTTTAAAGCATTTGCAACAACCGGCATTTAAAAACTAAGCACTTATTTATACCTAATAACCGAAAAAATAGATCACCTACGAAAACCATATTTTTTATTTCATCATGGAAACCCCTGTTTATCTGGATTATAATGCTACCACACCCATTGACCCGGAAGTAAAGCAAGTCATGCAGCCTTACCTGGATCAGTTGTTTGGCAATCCATCCAGTATGCACAGTTTTGGTACTGAAACACGTCAAAGTGTTGAAAATGCACGTAAGCAAATGGCATCGCTGCTCAATTGTATTCCCGATGAGGTGATCTTTACCAGTGGTGGCACGGAGTCTAATAATTTTGCCATCAAAGGAGTTGCTTTTGAAAATCAACACAAAGGCAAACACATCATTACCTCCCAAATTGAGCATCCTGCCGTTTCAGAAGTTTGTTTGTTTCTGGAATCCCAGGGGTTTTCGGTTACCTGGTTGCCTGTAAATGAATACGGTATGATCAGTGTTGACGATCTTAAAAAATCCATACAGGCAGATACCATTCTTATTACCATTATGCATGCAAACAATGAAACCGGTGTCATTCAGCCCATTGAAGATATCGGGCAAATTGCCCAAAAGCAAGGTATTGTGTTTCATAGCGACGCTTCCCAGTCCATAGGGAAAATTCCGGTAGATGTTCAATCTATGGGTGTAGATATGCTTTCTGTTGCCGGGCATAAGTTTTATGCTCCCAAGGGGGTGGGTGCCTTGTTTGTAAAGCAGGGTGTAAAACTTCAGAAACTCATGCATGGTGCTGACCATGAGCATAACTGGCGTGCAGGAACAGAAAATATCCTTGAGATTTCTGGTCTGGGAAAAGCCGCCGAGATTGCCCGGCGGGATTTTATTGCCAATACCCGTCAGATGCTCTTTAGCCGCAACCTTCTTTTTGATCTGTTAAAAGAATCCATCCCTTCTATCAGGGTCAATGGTCATCCCGAAAAAAGATTGCCTAATACATTAAATATAAGTATTTTGGGTGTAGATGCCAATGTGGTACTCGATGAATTGCAGGACCAGGTTGCTGCTTCAGCAGGGGCTGCCTGTCATGCTGATAATGTGGATGTCTCGTCGGTTTTGCATGCCATGAAAGTACCTTTGGAATATGCCAGGGGAACCATCCGTTTTTCAACAGGAAAAAAAACTACAGAGGAACAGATCAGAAAAGCTGCAGAAAGTATCATTACCGTGGTTAGACGTCTTTCTGATACTGAAGAGCAACGATATGACAATACCCCAGAGGTTGAGGGTATTGTTAAATTAACCAGATTTACCCAGGGATTGGGCTGTGCCTGCAAGATACGTCCGCAATACCTGGAAAAAATTCTACAGGATCTGCCTCCGGTATTGGATAAAAATGTGCTGGTAGGGACACTTACTTCCGATGATGCTGCTGTTTATCTTATTCGTGAGGATATGGCCATTGTACAGACCCTTGATTTTTTCACTCCGGTTGTGGATGATCCCTATACTTTCGGTGCCATTGCTGCTGCCAATGCCCTGAGCGATATTTATGCCATGGGTGCCCGTCCGTTGTTTGCCCTCAATATCGTTGGTTTCCCCAGTAATCGTCTGCCGGTGCAGGTGCTGAAAGATATTCTTAAAGGTGCCTCTGATAAAGCCGCTGAGGCGGGTATTTTTGTGCTGGGTGGGCATTCGGTAGATGATCCTGAACCCAAATTCGGAATGGTGGTTACCGGTATGGTACATCCGGATAAAATTCTTACCAATAGCGGAGCCAAACCCGGTGATGCACTTATCCTTACCAAACCCATTGGTACCGGAATTATTTCTACTGCTGTAAAGCGCAAATTGGCGGGAGAACAAATAACAAAAGAAGCCATAGAGGTTATGTCCTCTCTCAATGCTGATGCAGCAGCGCTGATGTCTAAATATCAGATACATGCCTGCACCGATGTTACAGGTTTCGGACTGTTGGGGCATTTGAATGAAATGATCAAAGCTTCTCAGGTATCTTGCACTGTTTATGCAGAAGATGTACCTGTTATTCCCGGGGTTTATGATTTGGCTATGGCAGGTGCTGTGCCAGGAGGGAGCC
The DNA here is from genome assembly GCA_964589855.1 of uncultured Bacteroidales bacterium. Taxonomy (GTDB): domain Bacteria; phylum Bacteroidota; class Bacteroidia; order Bacteroidales; family UBA7960; genus SKVR01. Next base: position 4,129 of record CAZPVB010000181.1, on the reverse strand, counting down.
GCAATAATCTTGATTTTGTGGAAAAGAATGTAAGATGGGCACAGAATATCACCGATATACAAAAAATTACATTGGCTGATGCTCAAACCTCTGGTGGATTGCTTATTGCAGTCAGTCTGGAGGACGCAGAGGCACTTATGACAGATTTAGAAGAAACATATAGCATCAAAGCAAAAAAAATAGGAAACGTGCAAAACAAAACCGATTATTCGATAAACGTTTTTTGAACCAGAAATAAGTAAATCCTTACAAAGCAGATTCCTTAATCGAGCATGATCAGTTTAACAAGAAAAAAAAACTTTATTTCGCCTGAATTTCCCTGGGTGATTTCAAATAAATCCTGGGAAAGTGCCTTACACTTTCGTAAATATTTATTTGAGCCTTCTGTCATTGTGTTTTGCTTGAAATACCTATGCAAAATCAACTCCTTCTGCTATAGTAATCCATTTTATTTCATTATTTTTACCGAAAACTTTTAATAAATGATTGCTATGGTGAGAACTTCATTTTTTAATTTGCTTACACAAATAAATGATCAAAAGCAGATTCTTGTTAAAAAAAGGCAAAAAATATTTGATAACACAAAAGAATCTGGAAGAAAACATCTGATGATGCTGTTCCTGCTTTTTTTAATTCCCCTGGCAGGTTGCGAGTATTCCAAACCCAAACAAAAATTGTTTGTGATGCCCATGATGGCAGGTGAGGTAAGTTCGGGTTCCGTTATTTTGCAGGCACGCCTTACCGCCCGCGATACCATTATCTACGATGATATTCATGATGTTGAAAGTGTTTTTAATGCCCGTGTACAAGGCAAAGAAGGATGGGTACGTTTTTATCTTTCGGATAACATCCGATTGGAGGAACCCATCGTTTCAGAGTGGAGAAAAGGCACTGAAGAATCGGATTACATCATAAAAGAGAATTTTACCTCGCTTCTTCCTGCTACTAAGTATTATTATTTATCCGAATTTGGCACGGATAAAGAAAATACTTATCGGTCTAAAATTCAAAGTTTTCAAACGCTTCCGTCTGAAGATGAATCAGAAAATGTATCTTTTGTAATGGTTACAGGATCACATTTAGACCGTTTTTATTTGGGAGGAGGATTTGGAAAACCCTCTCTGCAGGGAGCAGATGCTTATACGGCACCCGATAAATATCTTGGTTTTCCGGCTTTTGAAGCCATCACCGAACTGGAACCTGACTTCTTTATTGGCAATGGCGATAATGTCTATTATGATCACCCTCCTGATATGAAATCCAAGACCCGGGAAGAACTGCGGGCCAACTGGCAAAGGCAATTTTCCATGCCCCGCATCAGAGAAATGTTTGCACAGGTACCCACATTCTGGATGCTTGATGACCATGATCATCGCTTCGATGATTCAGATACTGTTGCTTTTAATGAACGATTTGGTTTGCATCCTTCGCACGAACTGGCTATGGAAACCTGGATGGAGCAGCTTCCCCTAACAACAAAATCCTGGGAAGAAACGAAATTATACCGGCGCATAAGAGCAGGAAAAGACCTGGAGTTATGGCTGGTGGAGGGGCGTGCTTACCGCAGTCCCAATCGTATGCCCGACGGACCAGATAAATCCATTTGGGGCGAAGAACAAAAGAACTGGTTGAAATCCACATTGAAACAAAGTGATGCTACCTTCAAAGTTTTGGTTACACCCACTCCTATGGTAGGGCCCGACGATGGATATAAGTCTGATAATCATACCAACCCTGATGGTTTCAGATATGAGGGAGATGCCTTTTTCGACTGGCTAACCAGAGAGGGGTTTTTGGAGGAAAATTTTTACATCATCTGTGGCGACCGCCATTGGAAGTATCATAGCGTGCATCCATCAGGTTTTGAAGAGATCAGCTGCGGTGCTATGGTAGATCAGAATTCGAGAATAGGTCGCGAACCCGGCGATCCAAAATCTACTGACCCTGAAGGTGAGATCGTGCAATTGTATTCCGACCCCGAACCCACAGGCGGATTCCTTCATGTTGAAACCAAACCGGAGAATGCGGAAAACCTTTTTCCCTCACTTGTTTTTACTTTATACGACGATGAAGGAAGCATCCTCTATCAGTATACCAAAAACGCTGATAATGGGTTGTAAAGCAACTCCTGCTTTAAACTTTGATAAAAGAGAGTAAAAAAGGTTCCCGTTTTTTGATCAGGGAACCTTTTCTGTTTTATATCCGGTGAATAGTTAAAAAATATTGGAATCCTTCAGAGTAATTGTACTTAGGTTTGCTCCTTTTTTTGATGTGGTAAGTTCTTCTTGTTTTTTAACTCCCTGCTACAGTTCAAAATTAAGAACGAAAAGGGCATTATTATTTATTTTTCATTTGGTTTTCAATTTCTTCCAAAGAAACTCCCTTTGTTTCGGGCATCATTTTCCAGACAAATATAAGTTGCAGAACCATCATGAATGTAAAGAAACCGAATATGTATGATTGTCCGAACTTGCCGGCAAAATAGGGGAAATTGCCGGCAATGATTGCTGCAAAAACCCAGTGTACACCTGATCCGAATGAGCTACCCCAATACCGCACCTTGTTGGGAAAGATCTCAGAAATAAAAACCCAAATCACAGCCCCTTGCCCGATAGCATGAGCAGCAATAAAAACAAAGATCAATACAGGTAAGATATATGCAGGGCCGTTGTAATCTACACGAAATACAACAGATATCAGTCCCAATGAAATGATATACCCGATGCTTCCTGCGTACATAAGGAATTTACGTCCCATCCGGTCAATAAGAACCAGTCCGAGCATTGTAAAGACAATGTTGGTTACACCAATGCCCACCGAAGAGAGCAATGCTGACTCCACTGCCATGCCCGAGGAAGCAAAAATACGTGGAGCGTAATAAATAACCGCGTTGATACCCGACAATTGGTTAAAAGCAGCAAAAAGAAATACCAGTAAAATGGGGAAAGCGTATTCACGGCTAAAAAATCTCCGTAAACCCACAATTTGTTTTATTTTTCCGCTTTTTACGATATCTGCCAGTAAAGTCTCAGCGGTATCAGGATTGATGATTTTTAGTGTGGATAGTGCCTTTTCCCTGTCCCCTTTTTTCAGAATCAACCATCTTGGGCTTTCTGGAACATAGGGTATGAGGGCAATGAACAATACTGCCGGAATTACTTCTATGCCCAACATCCAGCGCCATGCTTCAGGGTTGCTTGTGGCACCGATGAGCCAGTTGGAAAAATATGCAACCATGATTCCAAAAACAATGTTGAACTGAAAAAGTGCCGTTAGTTTACCTCTGTTTTCACGTGGAGATATTTCGGCAATGTACATGGGTGCTACCACAGACGATGCACCTACACTTAAACCGCCTAAAAATCTGAAAAACATCAATGAACCGATGTTGGGCGCCAGGGCGGAGCCCAGTGCCGAAATAAAATACAGTAATGCTATGACAAGCAGTGCCTTTTTTCTTCCCAGCCGCTCTGCGGGTAATCCACCGGTAAGTGCTCCGATAATGGTACCGTACAGAGCCATGGCTACCATTTGACCCGTTATGGCATCCGACAGGTTCCAGAGTTTCTGAATGGTTTGTTCCACTCCCGAGATAAGTGCAGTATCCATCCCAAAAAGAAAACCTCCCAGCGATACGGTCAGTGCCCAGAAATAAATCTTGTATTTGTTCATATACCTGTTTTTTGTGTTGAACAGCGAAGATAACAAGAATTGCTTTTCACCACACCCCTGTTTTAAAGGATAATTTTCCGCTATATTTTAAAATATATCAACGGTTGCATTCCGCTTTTTATTAAAAGCATCTTATGAATAGAAATGAACGATAGAAGAAAATTTTTTTAAAAAAATCAATCTTTTGTTTTAAATCAAAAAAAAATCGTAATATTGCAACCGTAAAAACAAAAACAATGACAACTTTTATCAATCATGCTTATTTCTGGTGGTGGCACAACGAGAAGAATTGTGTTAAGCATCATAGGTATGATCGGTTATAATATCAGAAAAAAAACAAAAAAGATACATTACCAGAGCCTGCTTAGCACATAAGCAGGCTTTTTTTGTTTACAAACGTAAGTAAATAAATTAAACAAAAGATCACCATGCAAATTAAAACTACCCATCTTCCCGG
>CAZPVB010000180.1:0-7687 GCA_964589855.1 uncultured Bacteroidales bacterium | reverse complement strand
TCAGCGCTATGCGCTTTGCCAATTGTTGTGTTCGTTTTTTCATTGGAAACCATGCCAATAAGAGCGGTTTGTCAGGCGCTTAGCGCCGGTAATATGTTAGAAACCACGCCAGTCAAAGAGCTCCGTGAGGCGCGTAGCGCTGGCATTAGGGCATCTGTTTGTCTGTTTTAATTATCGGTTCATCTGTTTATAATTTGTTTCTCTTTGATATTGAAAGGTTTACGATTATGTTTGTAAGTTGCCCTTATCCTTGTGCCATATGGCATAAATTTGTTCAATCACTTCCTTGTCATGGTCTTAGGTGAGGTTGTATGCGTTTCACTTGTGCTGTTATTCGTCTGACGACTCAAAGTCGTTAGACGAGTGGAATACATGCAGCATACCAAAACGTTATTCTGTTCGGGTTGCTTCTACCGGATTTAACTTCAGTGCCTTGTAAGCAGGATACAAAGAGGACACAATGCCTGTAAGAATGACCAGCAAAGTTACTCCTGCAAAAAAGCTTATGTCGATGCCCGGGTAAACAACAGCACTGTATCCAAGGGCCTGAAAACCTTCTGCATAATGCGAGAGGTCGATTCCGGTCTGCCTGGTTATCGCTATTACCACTGCGCTTAGCAGCATCCCCAAAATGGCGCCGGTAAGAGTCAGAAATACGGTTTCAAGCATGATCATCATAAAAATCCTTATTTTATTCATGCCTATGGCCATGAGCATTCCCAATTCTTTGATGCGCTCCAGCACTGCCATCAGCATGGTGTTTACGATGCCAAATCCCAGCGCAAGCAGAATAAAGATGATGATGATGTAATAGCTGATCTCTATGTATTCTGTGGTAAGAGCAAGATCAGGTTGAATCTCCTTCCATAATCGTACTGATAAGCCGGAAAACTCTTCTTCCAGCTGATGGCCGATGTTGGTTGCTGCCTCCCGGTCGTGCAGCAAAACGGTTATTTCGTGCGCATTGCCATTGTTTATATTGGTTAATCTCTGTAAATCATCATACCTCACAAATACATTCATTTCTTCGTAAACAGAATTGGTAATGTTGTATATACCTGCTATTCGAAACGCTCCGCCGGTTAAGTACCCTTCATTGTCCTGCATGGTCAGTACAATTTTTGAACGGGTTCTGAAAAGTTTCGCTGCCTCTTTCCACGAGGAATAATAATCGTCGGTTTCGGTTTCGGTGAGCACCTTTCGGAGAGATTGCCGAAAAGAATCTTCATCGCGGAAGCGAACATTCATGATTGAGTCGCCGGTATTCTTTACTTTGCTGATCACTTTTTCCGGAATCCCGGCTTCCTGAAGTTTTTCAAGCGCTTCTCCGGTGATTTCATAATGAACCAGGTTGAGCGTATGAGCCAGCTTTTCACCGATCACGATCTGGTTACGGCTCTCTTCTTCAAAGAAACTTCCCGTATTTTCCAATATGTTTTCATGGATGTTAAAAACAGATTTTTCCTGTTCAGGATGTACACCCAAAATAATAACACCGGTGTTGTTTCCCGATGTATTTGCCATCCCGTTCATACGCAGTCGTGCCGCCGTTGCCAACACCTCCGGAATGGTGTCGAGGGCATTGATGATTTTGCTGGTTTCGGGAATGGTGTACCGTATCTCATCATTTTGAAGGAATTTCTTGTTGTGAATCTGAAGATGCGAAAGTTCGTTGTGGATCACATTTTCTATTCTTTCATTGACCATGCCACCCATCATGGCAACGGAAAATATACCTGCAAGCAATCCCAGTGCTATGGCGCTGAGGATCACCAGACTTCTTAATTTGTTTCGCCATATGTTTTTCCAGGCTATAGATCTTATCATTCTTTCTGCTTTTTAATTTTGTAATTATGCTCTGAGCGCATCAATTTCTTTCAACCTGAGAATGTTGACCACCGGATAAATCATCACTGCCATGATAATGATTATCACCACCCATGCCTGGTTTAGATAATAAGTGTCTATCATGGCAAGCGGCATTACTGGTTCCATTCCGAAACTTTCCATGCTGGCGGCCAAATCGCCCTTCAGGCGAATAGGATTGTAATAACCGAGCAAGACAAGCGGCATGCTTGCCAACATGCCGGATAGCAACCCCAAAAGACCTATGAAGATCAGTTCTGTAATGACGATGCCACTGAGTTTGAGTTTTTTCAAACCTATAGCGATCATCACACCAAATTCGCGGCGCCTTTCGGCGGTCATCATCAGCACTGTACTGAAAATGCCAAACCCAATAATCAGGTATAGCACACCGATCATCAACTTACCGGAGGCATTATCTGATTGTATCTGTTGTACCAGTTCGGGGTTCATCTCTTTCCAGTCTTTTACAGCAAACTGCTGCATATCCAGTTTTTCCTGCAGTTCTTCTTTGGTTTTCATCAATGCCTTGTCTTCCTGATCATGAAGGTTGATGGCAAGGGATGTTAACCTGTTTTGTGCGCTGTAAAAAGATTGCGCCGTGCTGAGGGGCATGTATATAAACGATCTGTTGAGTTCGGGGTTGGGTAGTTTGATGATTCCCTTTACGGGAAACAATCCGGATGCACTGATGCCGTGCAATCCCTGACTGATCAGAATAAGGGTATCGCCTACACCGATATCGAGGAATTGCGCCAGTTTTTCAGCAACCAGCACTTCATTTTCTCCCGACCTCAGATACGTTCCCTCTATGGAGGCAAGTTGTTTTATCTGGTCTGCTGTTTCCGTGGGAATTGTGTTTTCTTCGTAAAGAACTTTTTCAAGATCTTGCTCGCTGGTAAAAGACTCTCCATTCAGGGCACGGATCTGTTCAATGACTTTTTCTGAAAAACTGCCCTCTTCTATCAACTGATCTGTGATCTTCTTTGTAACCTGGTATCGGACAATCCTTTGGGAAGCATTGGTCATATGATCCTCCTTTTCTGGTACAATGCCCATTACAAATGCGCCTTTGGTAACATTGCCCGAGGAGGCAAGAGCAAAAGATTCAAGTCGGGGATATACTTCGCGGATGTTTTTTGTTCGGGAAATGACATCAGGCAAACTGTAGTTATAAACGAAAGTGTTGTTGATGGTTTTTTTGCCCCAGTAGTTTTTATCCTGCACCTGAATGTATCCTGTATAGGTTTCCACAACGTTGTGTATCATATGGTCGTATGATCCGATCTGAAAAGAACGCATAACAATGGCAATGATCACAGCAAAAAATATGGATGCAGCGGTTATCAGCGTCCTTCTTTTGTTGCGCCATATATTTCGCCAGGCCAGTTTGATGTATTCGTTCATCTGTTTATAATTTACAGTTTTTAGATTATGAGGTGCTTATGGTTTTAATGGGAATCCGGTAATGTCAGCGCTACGCGCCTTTGGATTCACAGGTAACATTAGGTTTCTTTATCGCAATCTTTTCATGTTTTGCTGCGAAAAGAATGATGTTTCAATACCCTTGTTAAATTCAATGGAATGGATTTTCAGGGTCGTTTTGTTACCGGGTTCATCAGCCGGTACAATGGTAAGAAATGTGGGGATTCGTCTGCCATCCATTTCCTGTATTTCCGATGCGGTTTCGGTTTTAATAAGGTAATCATCCTCATCATAATACTCCGCTTTGAGTTGCAGGTGGTTTTCTTTTTCGATCCATAAGATCATTTTACCCCACACCACGGCAGCATTTTCTCCGGGAATCAGTTCAATTTTCCAGGTTTCAAGTCCGTCGAGTGTTTCCGATTCCAGCAGGGTGTGTTCATAATCTTCAGATAGTGAACTTTCCTTAATGATATCATCGTTGGAAAAATCGCTGCCCATCCATCCTTGCGACATCATGCTGGGGGGTAGTTTTATCATCCGGTCGATGGTAGGATCGTATTGCCACAATTCGTTTTGTCTTTTCAAAAAGGTTTTCCCTTTTTCTTTGGCAGGAGAGGTAACCAGTGTCATGGAGAATTCCCTGCCCAGTGTCCAGGTTTTAAAAGATATGGTGCGCTCCCACGATGGACGTATGATCTTCATCTCCATCTCTCCTTCGCTTGATTCTCCACGCATGTTTTGCTCGGCTTTGCGAACGATCTCAGTAGCATTTTGTGATCGTGCTGTATTATTGAAAAATAAGATGAGCAGAATGAATAAAGCATTTGTTGTTTTCATGTTTATCGGGGTTTTAAGTGTTGATTTTGAATTGCTAACCGTTGGAAAATAAAAGATTAAATGTTTTGTTCTGTCCATCCTTTTTTGTCTTTATAGTAATTGATCATCATTTCCTCATTTTTTTTCATCCATTTTTCATCGTTGATGGATAAAAACTGCAGCATCACTCCTTTGAAAAGCGCAGACAGATGATAGAGTTCCTCCTCTGCTTTACCGGCAAAATGTTCAACAAAGAAAGAAGTAAGCAATTGCATGGTGTCTTTGGCCAAATCCTGCATTTCGTTCATAATAATATCCATCACCTCTTTTTGCAACGATAGTGTGGAGTATAATCTCCAGTAAGTAACATTTTCGCGTATATTTTTGAGCGTAACCCTTATGAATCTTAAAAACTCAACGGGTGATACCTTTCCGTCGTGATCAGGATCCAGTTCTACATGTACTTTATTGGAAGTGGTGATGATCAGCTCTTTCAGCAATGCTTCTTTGCTTTCGAAATAATTGTACATCAGTCCTTTGGAAATGCCTGCTTTCCTGGCAATACTGGCAATGGATGTGCTGTGATATCCATCGTGTGCAAATAATTCAAGGGCTACCTGCATGATCTGTTCGCGACGCTCTTTTCTGATCTCACTGAATTGTTCTTCTGTTTTGGGCGACATAAAATTGTACTGTTTTCTGTAAAAAAATAAGTCTTGTTTTTTTATGATTGAACGGTCGGTCAAAATTAATTAGTTTTTTTTTATTTTCCAAATCTTTGTGTGAATTTATTTGGTAAGTTGTATCTGAAAACGTTTTTTTAATAGTTAGTGCTTGCAGGAAAACGCCAGTTGTTGCGTTATGCTCGCCTTCAAAACAGTCATTTACCAAAAGTAAACTCTTGATATTCAGAAACTTCGAAAGCCTTGTCTTTGACGATTTCTTATCAAAGACACATAAAATAAGTGTTTTCTTGCTGATACTAATTACACAATGATAGTCAGCCGAAAGAGGGTGGAATCATAAACTCAGTTCCGCGAGGATATGTGGTTCCTTTTCTTTATTCCTATTGAAGGGTATCTACAGGATTTATGCGCGTAGATTTCCATGCGTTGATCCAAATGGTGATCATCGCAATGATCCATGCCAAGAGTATTCCCAGAGCAAATACCCATAATTCCAGCCCTCGTCTGTATGGAAAATTGTTGAGCCAGTCATTCATCACCATCCATGCAAAAGGAAGAGATATCAACCCTGCTATGATGATAAGTTTACTGAATTCGGAGGCGATCAGGTGGATAATCTGGAAACTTTGTGCACCCAGTGTTTTTCTGATCCCTATCTCTTTGATGCGTTTTTCCACAGAAAAGGCCGACAATCCCCATAAACCCAGACAAGCTACAAAGACGGATAAAACGGTAAAAATCAAAAGTATTGTTTGCAACCTGTGTTCGGTCATGTGCTGCAGGTCAAAATTTTCTGAGATGAAAAATCCGCCGTATAGTTTGTCAGGATAAAACTGGTGCCATACCTGTTTGATCTGCTCATTGGTTTGATCTGCATATTCTTTGTTTACTTTCAAGGATATGTGGTTATGACCCTCATTTGTCGCAAATATAATCATAGGTTGTATGTTTTCGGTAAGCGACTGAAAATGAAAATCATTGCAAACACCTACGATGCTTCCCCAATTGTATACATTTCCCTCCATATCTTCCAGTCTGCCAATTTGCTTTCCAATGGCATCATCAGGATTGGCAAATCCAAACATCCCGGAAGCTGCTTCGTTGATGATGAAATAATCAAGAGAATCCCTTACCATTTTGTTTTGAAAGTTTTCACCGGCCAACAAATCTATTTCGAAAGTAGGGATATATTGTGCATCTGCATAGTTTATGACAGCGAAGAATATTTCTTCTCTATCTCTGATTCTGAAAGGATTGTCGGTATAGTTTGAGGTGGTGGGCACGATCATCGACCGCGTAATGCTTTCAATATGAGGTATTGCCAGCAATTCATTTCTAAATGCATCATAGTTCTCAAAAGTCCTTCGGTCCTCAATGGGTATATTGATCAATCCCTCACGGTTGTATCCCAGATCCTTATTACTGATATATTGCAACTGCCTGTAAGCAGTGATGGAAGATATTATCAGTCCGACAGAGATGATAAACTGACCCGTGACCAGTAATTTTCTGAAAAACTGACCTCCTCTGGCGCCGGGTTGCCCTTTGAGCACTTCTACAGGCTGGTAGGCGCTGAGAAAAAAGGCAGGATATACCGCTGACAGCAAAGAGGTAACCATCCATGCCAACAGAATGAGCGGAAGATTCCATCCTGCAAGCAGTACGGTTATCGACATTTCTTTGCCTGACAGTGCGTTGAATTGGGGTAAAGCTGTTTCTACAATCAATAGTGCCAGCAAAAGTGCGGTGAAACTGAAAAGCAATGCTTCTGCCAGGAACTGAACGACAAGTTGTTCTTTGGTAGCACCTGACACCTTTCTGATCCCTACTTCTCTTGCCCTTCTTGTAGCGCGTGCTGTGGACAGGTTCATGAAATTGATACCCGCAATAACGAGTAAAAGCAAGGCGGCAAAGCTGAAAACCATTACCGAGGTTTTGCTGCCGGGATTGTCAATTTCCCAGGTGCGGTTACCGCTCAGGTGGATGCTTGTCAGGGGCTTAATTTTTATGGTCATTATCTCTTTCGGGTCATCTATATTCAAAACCCTGCTGAACTCTTCCGCAAAATACTTGTCCACCAGATCTTGTAACCCAACTTCAAATTTATCAGCATCAGTACCTTTTTCAAGCAATACGTATGAATACAGAAAACTTGCCATCCAGCTGGTCATCATGGTTTCGTGGCGCAAACTGTTCAGGGTAATGAAAGAGGCAATAAAATCGGATTGGAGATGCGAATTGGATGGCATATCCTGGTAAATCGCTGTTACCCTGAAAGGGTGTTGCTGCTGATTGATGTTGATGTTGATCACCGACCCGGGGGAGGGAGTGTCGCCCAGGTATTTTTCTGCTGCTGTTTCAGACAATGCGATGGTGTAGGGTTCCTTTAAACAGTTCTCTGCATCACCCATCAACACATCAAAGGAGAACATGCTGAAAATTGATGTGTCGGCGTAAAAGATCCTTTCTGTGTTTTGCATCATCCGTTGATCTTCTATCATAACCTCTTCCACTGCAATACGTGTAAAATCAGTTACCTGCGGGTAATCCTGCATCATACCCGGAGCAACCGGTACTGACGTAATAGGAACCTGAAGCTGCCTCCCATCTATAAACATATCGCGCTCTACACGATAGATCCTTTCGCTGTTCTCGTGAAACTTGTCGTAACTTACCTCATCATATACCCATATATAAATCAGCAAGGATGCTGCCAATCCGATAGACAGACCCATGATGTTGATAAACGTAAAAAGCGGACTTTTCTTCAGGGTACGGAAATAAGTTTTCAGAAAGGTGATTGCCAGTTGCATTGGGTTGTTTTTTGTTGATTAAAGATATCGGAATTTTATCAAATCCGATCAAAAGATAAAAGATTATGTTTTTTGAGA
>CAZPVB010000179.1:0-7755 GCA_964589855.1 uncultured Bacteroidales bacterium | reverse complement strand
ACAGAAAAGCACCTCCTCCGCTTTCCCCTACAACATAGGGAAACCTCCAGATATTACCCAAACCAATTGCTGAACCGGCAGCAGCTGCAATAATACCAAATTTACTGGTAAAACCATCACGACTTGAACCTTCTTTAGATAACATAGAACATTTCTTTGGTTATGAAATCTTTATTTTTCGAAACAAAAGTTCAAAAGTAAATAATTATATGAAACAGAAAGAGGGAAATCAATGATAAATAAAAGAATTTTTAATTTTACTTTGCTATCTATTAATAATCAATGCAATTTTTGTAATCATGTGGAAAAGATGGATTTGGATGTAAATGAACCGAGCTATGGCACTATTATTAATACAAACGCGGATGATTAAGATAAATGGAACGCAGATTACACAGATTCAGCGGATTTACACAGATTTTTTATATCAGCGATTATCTGTAAAAACAGCGTCATCAGCGTTCTAATACTAACTGTGGAAAATTATAAACAGATGAACCGAGCCATGACAATAATATTGACATGCAAACGGAGGATGATTAATGGATCGACCTGTAAACAAAGCATAAAACACAAACCACTCAATATCAAAGAGGTTCAAATTGTAAAAACATAAAAAACTCAAGAGGCATCATGGATTCAGGAGGGGTTCATGTTCAACATATCCATTGTTAAGGATAATGATTTCACCTGCCGGAATTGTTTTTTTCCAAAAGAGGAAACCTTTTTTTTCAGCGGGTCCCAATTGCACTCCCCCCCACTTTTCAGATGCATGCAAAGCGGAAGAGATATGAGCATTATCAACAATGAGCTTTGCACCGGTTTCAACAATAATTTTGCTACCGGGTACCATTTCCAGATCATTTTTAATCCAGAGCATCGCTCCTTTTTTCACTACTATGTTGTTGTAAAACTTCAAATTTCTGTTCCAAACCTGATTTTCAGATACAACCAGAGGTTTATCGCTGTAACCCCAGGCATATTTTCGCACACTGGTATTCGCAAGTGCCCTGTTCATTCGCCCCATCTGCAAGGGTGTTATGTTGCCGGCAGAAGCGGTGCCTCCCATAATATTATTGGTACAACCAGATGCGGGATCTTTGGAATCGCAGGTCCAACCCTTATTATGGTAACATATATCACAGGAAGATCTTGGGTTTTTACAATTGCTTTGTTTTTCGAAACCAAAAAGATCGAAAAGAAAGTCGGGATCAGAGAACCGGCAGTACTCTGAATTATAGGGGTGGCGTAGGTTAAAGTTATGCCCCAGCTCGTGTGCCAGGTGTATCATCATTCCCCAAAATGGATAATTTTCAGGATCATCATACCCCGGTTGAATCAAAGTAACCACATAATTATCATATAAGAGATTTTTCGGGGAGGGATAGTTTGCGTATCCCGAAGCACCCACACAATATCCATTGGTAAAGTGCATGTTTAAATATTTTTTTGCTTCCGGATGCCGCTGAAATACATAATCATTCATTCTTTTACCTGCATTGCATCCTACATTGCTCAACAACGAATCACGATGAAAATAAATGCTTTTCAGTTCAAAACGAATATGACTGTCTTTCAAATATTCAATTCCTTCAACCGGATGTGAAGGATCGGAAGATCTGGAAAAAAAGTGATTTAAACGTTCGGTTGTTTTATCAAATGCCTGGAAAACGGCCTGGTCATCGCGGAAGTTTCCTTCTCCGTTTTGATCCTGCCAAACGTGGTATGCCAGATAAATGGTTTTGATGGATGTATTCATATCCCTGCCCGGGATATAGTTTTCCTGACGGTCAAAAAAATCATCATAAACAATAAATTCATGCTTATCACCGAGTAGCTCAAGTGAATCAACTTCAAGGTTTGAGGCAGTAATTGCGTTTGTTAAAACAAATAAGAAGGGAATGGTAAAAAAGACGAAAGATATTTTTGTTTTCACGGTAGTAGAGAATCAGTAAAAAATTCAATTATCATTTTACCATGAACCAAATATAATTCCAAAATCAATTTTCACTTTGCATTTTTTTCAAAATCTCGCAGGCCTTTTCAATGGAATCGATGCCTCTTACAGACAGACTGAGTTTTTTGTTAGACTCACGTATTTGTGATTTCAACGGATTGTTTTGCACAAAGGAGAGTATTCTGGTAAAAACAGCACTCTGAAAATAGGGCGATTCCTGATCAGAAACAAAATACGCGATAAACCGGCCTGATTTTAAGATGATCTTTTCAAAACCTAATTTTGTTGCCATCCATCTTGTTTTGAGGGCCAAGAAAAGTGCAGAAGTTTCTTCCGGAACAGGGCCAAACCGATCCTTCATCTTCTCCACAAAGTCTTCCAATTCTTCTTCATTATTCAAATTATCAAGGTCTTTGTATAAAGATAATCGTTCCTGGGTATTCTCTACATAATCAGAAGGAATGAGTAGTTGCAGATCTGTTTCCAGCACACAATCAGATACGTAAGAGAAATCATTATGCTCTTCATCTTGATTTTCGTTAAAATGCTCCTTGAATTCTTCCTGTTTTAGTTCCTGAAGCGCTTCATCCAATATTTTATGATACATTTCAAAACCGATTTCAGAAATAAATCCACTTTGCTCGCCACCAAGCAGATTTCCGGCTCCTCTGATATCAAGATCACGCATAGAAATGTTAAACCCGCTTCCCAAATCAGAAAATTCTTCTATCGCTTTCAGCCTGCGTCTTGCATCCTGGGTAAGTGTGGAAAAGGGTGGTGTTAAAAGATAGCAAAAAGCTTTTTTATTGGTTCTGCCTACTCTGCCTCTCATCTGGTGCAAATCAGACAATCCAAAGTGATGAGGATTGTTGATGATAATGGTATTGGCATTGGGTATATCCAACCCTGATTCGATGATGGAGGTAGCTACCAGAATATCATAATATCCGTCAATAAATGCCACCATCACTTCTTCCAATTGGCTTCCCGTCATTTGACCATGACCGATGGTTACTTTCCAATCGGGATTCATCCTGCGAATCATTTCAGCTACTTCTCCTATATTTTGTACCCTGTTGTGTATAAAAAAGACCTGACCTCCCCTGCCGATTTCATACTCAATGGCATCTTTCACCACCGCTTCATTAAAAACATGTAGTTCGGTAATGATGGGATACCTGTTTTGCGGGGGTGTGTTGATCAGGGAGAGATCTCTGGCACCCATGAGTGAAAACTGCAGTGTACGGGGAATAGGGGTAGCAGTAAGTGTGAGTGTATCAACATTTACTTTGAGTTTCTTAAGTTTTTCTTTGGTGGCCACACCAAATTTCTGTTCCTCATCAATTATGAGTAATCCGAGATCCTTAAACTTCACATCACCACTAACCAGGCGATGTGTTCCTATCAAAATATCGAGTTCTCCGCTCTTTGCCCTTTGAATGATTTGCTTTTTCTGCGCATTGGTTCGGAAGCGATTGATATAGTCAATAGTGCAGGGGAAATCTTCTAAACGATCCGTAAATGTATGGAAATGCTGCAAAGCAAGAATGGTTGTAGGTACCAGAACTGCCACCTGTTTACTTTCGCTAACGGCTTTAAAGGCAGCTCTTATGGCAATTTCTGTTTTACCAAAACCTACATCACCGCATATCAGGCGATCCATAGGATAGGTTTTTTCCATATCCGTTTTCACATCATATGTTGCTTTTACCTGATCGGGTGTATCTTCATAAATAAAAGAAGCTTCCAGTTCATTCTGTAAATAAGAATCCGGTGAAAAAGCAAAACCTTCCTGTGCTTTTCGTCTGGCATATAGTTTTATCAGATCTTTGGCAATATCCTTTACTTTGCTTTTGGTTTTCTTTTTCAGGTTCGACCAGGCAGGCGATCCTAATTTGTTGAGCACAGGCTCGGAACCGTCTTTACCCACAAACCGGCTAATACGATGTAAAGAATGGATACTTATGTAAAGAATATCGTTGCCTTTATAGATCAAACGAATGGCTTCCTGCAACTTGCCGTTCACCTCAATTTTTTCCAACCCACTAAAAATACCCACTCCATGATCGATATGCGTTATGTAATCGCCTGGTTGTAGGTTATTGATCTCCTTTAATGTGAGTGCTTTTTTTCCGGGAAATTTGTCTCTGATTCTGAAACGGTAATATCTTTCAAATATCTGATGATCGGTATAACAACAAATTTTATTAACCCTGTCAATAAAACCCTCATGCAGGTTTAATGTAAGTGTTTCATGATTAAAACCCTTTTTCTGCAGGTCTTTTTCCTGCATTGTTTCAAAAATGGAGTGTATTCTTGCCAGTTGCCTGGGATTGTCAGACAACAGATAATTGATGTATCCACCCGAAGTTTTATCCTTTAAATTATCAATTAAAAGGTCAAAGTTTTTATTGAAGGAAGGTTGGGGAGAGAAATTAAATTCAAATATGTTCTGTTGACAAAAGTGGTGACGTCTGAATTCAACCAAATGAAATCGTTGCAACCGCGAAGAAAAAATATTATCATCAATCAAATCAAAAACAGGGGATGAATTATTTTCAGCACTTTGAGAGCGGACTTCTGGTTTATCTTGCCATACCCTTAATTTTTCAATCATAAAAAAAGTATCATCATTCCAGAAGATGGTATTGGAGGGTAATATACTGAAAAAATCTTCTTTCCGGGAATTTTCACTTAGCTGATTCAGATCAGGCAGCACCGAAATTTCATCAAGTTTTTCAATAGAAATTTGGTTCTCAGGATTAAAGGTTCTTAAACTTTCTATTTGATCTCCCATGATCTCAATGCGGAAAGGAAAGTCATTGGAATAAGAAAAAACATCTACAATCCCCCCTCTTAAGGAAAACTGACCGGGTTCTACCACAAAATCGACCCTGTGGAATCCATACTCCAAAAGAAGTTCCATGATAAAATCAACAGATGTTTGCTCCTCCTTATGAAGCCGCAGAATATTTTTACTAATCACCTCGGGTGAAACAATCTTTTCGGCTAATCCCTCCGGATAAGAAACCACTATAAACTTGCCGGGGTCAGAGGTAAGTCTGTTAATCACTTCCGATCTGAGCAGAACTCCTGCCTTATCAGGATCTGTTTTCTCAAAAGGTTTTTTGAAAGATGAGGGAAGTAGAAAAATGTTTCTTTTTTCATAGGAAAGATCTTTTTCGCCCAAAAGATTTTCAAGGTCATTGAAAAAATAGGCGGCTTCCTCCCTGGAGGATAAAACACAAACGAAAGGAGAAAGAACAGATCTGAAGATGCTTGCCACAATTACAGAAGCAGCAGAGCCCGCCAACCCCTTCACCCCAACCCTCTGATGATCAGGTTGCCGAAGTTGATCGATTATTTCCGCAATAATTGGGGTTTGCTTATATTGGTTTAAAAATTCTGCCGGTTTCAAAATATAATGATTAAGAACGGGCAAAGTTACCAATATCGGATGGAATGGCAAATGGCATCAGAGAGAAAAAAGATCGGTTAATATCTGAAAGAACTATCCTCCTTCAGAAAATCTTCCAGTTTTTCTACCATATGCTTCGGACCAGTAAAGAAAGGCGACCTTTGATGAAGCGTTTTCGGTTCTATTTCCAGGATTCTTCTGTGACCATTAGAGGCTTTTCCACCAGCCTGCTCTGCCAAATAAGCAATAGGGTTGCATTCATAAAGCAAACGCAATTTCCCCTTGGGCTGAATGGATGTTTGGGGGTACATAAAGATACCTCCTTTGATAAGGTTGCGGTGAAAATCAGCGACCATCGATCCTATATAGCGTGAAACATAAGGACGCATGGTTTCTCCATCTTCATCATGGCAATAATGCAGATAATTCTTGACACCTTCAGGAAAAAATTTGAAATTTCCTTCGTTAAGTGAATAAATATTTGCAGAAAGCGGAAAGCGCATATTGGGATGCGACAGACAGAAAATACCCACACTCGGATCAAGTGTAAAACCATTTACCCCTTTTCCTGTAGTATAAACAAGCATAGTAGATGATCCATAGATCACATAACCAGCGGCAACCAGATTAATGCCTGGTTGTAAAAGATCATCAAGCGTAGCTTTGCCTGTTTCGGATTTGCGCCGGTAAATAGAAAAAATGGTTCCAATGGAAACATTGGCTTCGATATTGCTGCTACCATCTAAAGGATCTATAGCAACAACGTATTTACCAATTTCGGAAAATTCGTTCTGAACAGATATGATCTTCTCATTTTCCTCAGAAGCAATAGCACAGCATTCTCCACCTGCCTTCAAAGCTTCTATAAACCTTTCGTTGGCATATACATCCAGTTTCTTTTGCGCTTCACCCTGAATGTTTTCGGTACCCACATACCCTAATATATCAACCAATCCTGCTGCATTGATCTCCCGGTTAACGATCTTGGCAGCTGTGCCAATATCGTTCAAAAGACGGGTAAGCGCTCCTTTAGCATTGGGATATTGGACCTGGTTCTCTATAATAAACTGTGTGAGTGTTTTGATTGTGTTTTGATAGGACATAGAGTTTCTTTTTTAGTTGTGCAATTACGGTATTTTTTTCAAATTTTCAAAATAAAAAATTCGATTTGCATCGAGATCAGATTTTTTTCTATCCGGGAAAAATATCAGGTAACTATTCAGTTATTATGCTGCAGGCTGACAGGATGAAGAAATACATCAGCGTGTATTTCCTCAAGCATTGTTAAACTTGCGGATAATGCGTATCTGAAGATCATAATACTGAACAAGAAAAAGTGTTGGGTGCGTTGATTAGATTTTAATGAAAAATGAAACCAGTTGACCAGGATAATAAGAATTATTATTCAATTATTTTGGAAAAGACTAAGGGTGGATTTGATTTGAGTTGTCTAATGATCGGTGACAATTATAAAACGACACACAATGGTATAATTTTTATAAATCAACAAATCATGTCCAATAAAGACACCTTTTCTTACCTATAAAGGAAAAACAAACAAGTCACATAAGACAACCCTAAAACATTTTGTTTATTATTTTTCATGTTTCATTAAACAATAACTTTTAAAATAGTGTTCTCATAGAACGAAATCAAAATTTCAAGATTAATTCAGTATTTATCAAAACTAAAATAAGTATTTACCAAAAATCAAATTTTATTATGAAAAAAACAAACCTGAAATTTTTGCTACTATCCATTTTTGTATTCGCCTTTACCTTTTCAAATAAGGCGAACACAAATAATGATAATAGCGTAGTAGATATCATTGTTAATAGTGAAAATCATACTACGCTTGAGGATGCAGTAATAGCTGCGGAACTTGTAACCACACTGCAGGGCGACGGACCTTTTACAGTGTTTGCTCCCACCGATGATGCTTTTGATGCACTTCCTGATGGATTGTTAGATGATCTGTTGACCGATCCTACCGGTGATCTCGCAGACATCCTGCTTTACCATGTAGTTGCTGGTCAGTCACTCTCTACTGATCTCACCGACGGACAAGTGATAACAACCGTTTTAGGACAAGACATTACGGTGACTATTAACGACGACGGTGTTTTCATCAACGATGCGCAGGTTACCGCTGCGGATTTAGAAGCGGATAATGGTGTGGTGCATGTGATCGATGCGGTTTTGGTTCCCGAATTATTGCCCGAAACAGTGGTAGATATCATTGTTGAAAGTGTTGATCACAATACATTGGAAACGGCTGTTGTTGAAGCGGATTTGGTAGAAACACTTCAGGGCGAAGGTCCCTTCACAGTGTTTGCTCCCACCGATGCTGCTTTTGATGCACTTCCTGATGGATTGTTAG
>CAZPVB010000178.1:0-7842 GCA_964589855.1 uncultured Bacteroidales bacterium | reverse complement strand
TTTCCATAGCCCTGATGCATGAAAAGGAAATTGTACTGGGAGTGGTTTACGAACCCAATCTGGATGAGTGTTTTTACAGTTTTCAAGGGGGGAATGCCTACCTGAACGGTAAAGAAATAAGTGTTTCGGGGAAAAACAAACTTCAGGATAGTCTTTTGGCAACGGGTTTTCCTTACCATGACTATTCCAGGCTACAAAAATACCTTGAATTGTTTACATGGTGTTTGCATAATACACATGGAGTCAGGAGGATAGGAAGTGCAGCAGTTGATCTTGCTTATGTTGCATGTGGCAGGTTTGAAGCTTTTTTTGAGTATGGGTTGAGCCCATGGGATGTTGCAGCAGGTGGATTTATTCTGAAACAAGCAGGTGGTGTAGTCTCAGATTTTTCAGGAGAAAAGGATTTTATTTTCAGCAGAGAGATTATTGGAACCAATAAACTTATTTATGAAGAGTTTTTGACGGTTACGCGTGACAAATTAATGTAATCTGATTATTTTTTATTTTCCTGACTGCTTATCTAATCATTGTGTTTATAACATCTCAATGAGTTTGTTTTATCTTTGCTGCCTCATTTGGTTTTAAAAGTTAATTTAAGATTTTTAATCTATCATACATGGATCCATTAAACAATACTTTTTTTGAATTTGCCGCCATTTTACTTCTTTCCGTGCTTTTTGGCTTTGTAGGCAGACTTTTAAAACAACCTTTAATTGTTTCTTTTATTGGTGTAGGATTGTTGGTAGGCCCCTACGGTTTAGATCTGATGCAATCGGTAGAAAAAATTCATTTGCTTTCGGAAATGGGAATTGCTGTTCTGCTTTTTGTGGTGGGATTAAAACTTGATCTGAGTTTAATCAGAACTACCGGTAAAGTGGCACTGGCATCAGGATTGGGGCAGGTTTTGTTCACGTCCTTTTTCGGGTACTTTATTGGCATTGGTTTAGGATTTGAACCTGTTACCAGTCTATATGTGGCTGTTGCCCTCACCTTTTCTTCCACCATTATCATCGTTAAACTATTATCGGATAAAAAGGAGATTCAATCTTTACACGGACAAATATCCATAGGGTTTCTTATCGTGCAGGATATTGTTGTAATCCTTGTCATGATCTTATTATCGTCAATGGATAATTCCAGCGATAGTTTTCTTGCGTTAGAGATACTCAAAGTGGTTCTCAAAGGAGTTGGCCTGATCGTTTTTGTTATCTTGCTCATCAGGTATGTAATGCCCAAACTTACTTCCAGCATGGCAAGAACACCTGAATTATTGGTTTTGTTCTCGCTGAGTTGGGCCATCGCACTTGCTGCTTTCAGCGATTACTTAGGATTTAGTAAAGAGGTGGGCGCCTTCCTGGGTGGAATATCACTTGCCTCTACCCAATACAGGGAGGTGATATCCGGCCGATTGGTTTCTTTGCGCGATTTTCTGCTGCTGTTCTTTTTTATCCTGTTAGGAGCACAGGTTAATGTCAATCTCATTGGAGAACAGATTGTTCCGGCAATTATATTGTCCTTGTTTGTACTGATCGGAAATCCCATCATTGTTATGATCATTCTTGGCATAATGGGTTACAGAAAAAGGACAAGCTTTTTGGCTGGTTTGAATGTTGCACAAATCTCTGAGTTTTCACTCATTCTGGCAGCCCTTGGTTTATCAATGGGACAGATTGATGAAGAAACATTAGGTCTTATTACTTTAGTGGGATTGATTACCATTGGACTTTCAACCTATTTGATCCTTTATTCTCATCAGATATATGAAAAAGTTGCACCCATGTTGAGTATTTTTGAGCGTCCAAATCCTTATCGCGAGATCATTGATGATGAAACCCTGGAAACCAAGAAATATGATGTAATCATATTTGGTCTTGGAATGTATGGAAACAATATTGCCAAAAGCCTCGAAAACAAGGGATTTTCAGTTTTCGGAGTTGATTTTGATCCCCGCAATGTTAAAAGATGGACAAGAAAAGGAAGACATGCGCAATATGGGGATGCTGATGATCCGGAACTGATGGAAATTTTACCCCGCAACTCACAATGTGTAGTATCAACTTTGCCCGATAAACAGATCAATCTGGCACTGATCAAGTACCTGAAATCGGCAGATTATAAAGGCAATATTGCTGTAACTTCTTATTATGGCAGAACAGCAAAAGAACTTGAACTTGCCGGGGCAGATCTGATTCTTCTACCTTTCGTAGATGCTTCAGAAAATATTGTTGATAAACTAAAGTCGCTCTCCAAATAATGTAATTTTTCCAATGTATTTTTGGAAAAAACTGAAAAATACATACTACGTTACGAGAATGTGATAATTCTTGCTGTTTTTAGAAAGGCAGATATGAGTCCACTCTAAAAAAAGTCAATTATCCACAGATTACACAGATTCACACAGATGTTAAATTCTAACAATCAGTGGGTTTAAAAATAGAAAATAAACACAGATTTGCCGAAAACAAGTTTTCGGAGTGGACTCATATATTTTTATTCAAACTTCTACCGCAAAACCTGCAACACCAAAAAGTAAAGGAAAGAAAAGAAAAGAAGAGGACTACTCCTTTATTTTATCCTTGAACAAGTTTTTCAGTTTACTCATTTTTGGACCGATTACAAAAGTACAATAAGGTTGATTGGGATTGTTTTCGAAATAATCCTGATGATAGTCTTCTGCCACGTAAAACGCTTCCAGCGGTTTTATTTCAGTTACCAGGGGATCTTTCCAGAGATCAGAATTGTCAATTTCAGCAAACACTTTTCTGGCAATTTTTTCCTGTTGCTCGTTATGATAGAAAATAACTGACCGGTATTGCGTACCCACATCGGCGCCTTGCCTGTTTATTGTAGTAGGATCGTGCAGGTGAAAAAATACTTCAAGAATTTGACTGTAAGAAATTTGTTCAGGATCGTATGTAATCTGCACAACTTCTGCATGTCCGGTTCTGCCGCTGGTAACTTCGCGATAGGAAGGGTTTTTTACATTACCACCGCTATACCCGCTCACAGCAGATTCCACTCCTTTTAACTCCTCAAAAACGGCTTCAATGCACCAGAAGCATCCTCCGCCAAGGGTAGCATGTTCAAATTGTTGGTTTTCTGTACTCATAGTATGTATGTTTTTTTCGGATTTTGCATTGCATGCAATGAATGCTATCAATATTAATCCTGTGAATAAATGTCTGATCATAATTGTATTGTTTATCTGCATAACATTGAAATCAAAATGAAAGTTCAAACAACAAATTTTATAGTTGAGTCCACACCAAAAAGTTAATTGTCCAAAGATTCCACAGATTTACACAGATGCTAAATCTTGATACTCATTGGGTTTAAAAACAGAAAATGAACACAGATTTGCCGAAAACAAGTTTTCGGAGTGAACTCATAGTTGTTTAATCAATTATCTTTGTACCCCCCTTAAAAATGGTGAATATGCAAATTATTGTATCATTGCTCTATCTGATTATTTTCAGTCTTTTTATTCGTTTTGCACCTTTTTTTCAAAACATAAAAGGACTGTCATGGAAATTGCTCCTGATCTTTTTTTATTTGAAAGTACTGTCAGGTGTCTCTCTTATTTTTGTTTACACCTTTTATTATGACTTGTCTGTTGCCGACTTTCACAAGTTTTTTGTAGATGGTAATATAATGTTCAGCGCCCTGAAAGAAAACCCGGTTGATTATCTGCGAATGCTCACCGGTATCGGGATAAACGGAGGAGGAACTGAACCCTATCTGGATGCTATGAGCAGTTGGTTTCGCCCCTGGGAAACCCCGGTTTACAATGATAATAGATTGATGGTACGATTTAACGCACTGGCACGTTTGTTCTCATTCGGTTATATACATGTACACAATGTATTCATGAATTTTTTATCATTCATAGGATTGGTGGCTCTTTATAAGTTTTTTGTACTGTACACCCATCCATCAAAAATTGAGTGGTTGCCATGGGGTATATTTCTTTTTCCCGGATTGCTATTCTGGGGATCAGGATTGTTAAAGGAAGGACTGATGATCTTTTCTTTCGGTATATGGGTTTATTTCAGTGACAAAATGATCAGAGATTTCACATACACCTCTTTGATTCATTTGATTATCAGTGCTTTTATTCTGATTTTGCTTAAACCTTATAACCTGATATTTTTTCTGCCGCTGCAAATTGCGTTTTATCTGGGAATGCATAAAAATGTTTGGCAAAAGCAAATCATTTTTGGAACCTCGGTTATAGCCATTGTTTCATTAGGTTTGATCCTGAGTTACATCTTCCCACAATACAATGTTCTGGAAATAATTGCCAGGAAGCAAAATGATTTTGTCAATTTTACTTCTGAGCAAGGGGCAGGTAGCTTAATTCATACAAGATACATCAAACCCCAACTATGGGATATGATACTTTTTTTCCCACAGGGTTTGTTTTATGTGCTCACGCGACCCCATATTTTTGAGGTTTATTCTCCGGTAGTGCTCATGGCGGCCTTAGAAAACCTGCTGATTCTTTTCATGTCATTATATATATTCATAAAAACTGATAAAAAGGGTTTTTATAATCCGTTGGTTTATCTTTCTTTGTGGTTTGCAATTTTGATCCTGGGGTTTATCGGATTGGTTACGCCATTGCATGGTGCTTTTGTAAGATATAAAATCCTTGCCCTCCCTTTTATTTGGTTTGTATTTATTTCTCTCTCTCAGTTGTCGTTTCGTTCTGAAAAATCTGTTTAAAAACTAAGTATAAAGAACCAATGGGATTTCTTCTTCATTTCAATTTAAATCCTGGATATATGCGCCCACTCTGAAAAGTTTATTATCCACGAACCGGAGCGAAGCGGAGCTCGACAAAGTCAATTACACGAATTGACACTAATTCAAATATTTAATATTCAGACAATTAAAAACATAGATTTTCACGAATTTCCCGAAAACTTGTTTTCGGAGTGGACTCATATATACTTTAGTGAAAATTTCTTTTATAAAATGGAAAATCAGACCAAACATTTTTCATCTTTTCACGTAAAAACATTTGTAGTGATCAGAAAACAGAAAAATTTGTAACCAACCCAAAACGAAAAGGAATATATTAAACATGCGAAAAACTGTTTTAATTACGGGAAGCTCAAGTGGTATAGGACAAGCCTGCGCGGAAAAGTTTGCAAAAAATGGTTTCAGAGTCATTTTGAATGGCAGGAGGGAAGGGAGGTTAAAGCAATTGTCTGATTATCTAATGGCAACCTATCAAACAGAAGTTTTTAACCTGGTTTTCGATGTGAGAAATAAAAAACAAGTATATGCTGCTATTGAACGTTTACCTGAAGCATGGCGACAGATTGATATCCTGATCAATAATGCCGGACTTGCTTTGGGATTGAGTAATATTGACAGCGGTTTGGAAGAAGATTGGGAACAAATGATAGATACCAATGTAAAAGGACTTTTGTATGTAAGTAAAGCGGTAATGCAGGATATGATCAGAAGAAAAAATGGTCATATCTTAAATATAGGCAGCATTGCAGGGCGACAAACCTATTTAAAAGGAAATGTTTATTGTGCTACAAAACATGCAGTGGAAAGCATTACAGAAGCCATGCGTATGGAATTGGTAAGTGACAATATCAAGGTTACACTTTTAAGTCCCGGCGCAGTAAAAACCGAATTTTCGGAAGTGCGTTTTAAAGGAGATAAAGAAAAGGCAGAGAAAGTGTACGAAGGTTTTCAACCTTTAACCCCTGAAGATATTGCTGAATGTGCCCTGTTTTGTGCAAATTTACCTGAACATGTGAATGTAAATGATATGCTTATTATGCCTACTGCGCAAGCCAATGCCACCATTTTTAACAAAACATAAACATAGAATCTTTTTAATAGTGATGGCTTTGTAATAAATTTTTTGCTAATGAAAGAAACTTGTTGTTTATTTGCATTAATTGTTGAATATTTTAGCAAATTAATTCTGTTTCATTGTTAGTTAACAGTCGTAATTGTCTTATTATCAACTGTTTGTAGAAATATGACGAAAACCTGGTTTCGATTATTTTTCTTACAAAAAAGAGAATTTGAGCGTTTTAATCTTTTTTTAATTGGATTAAATTCTTTTTTTTGATTATTTTAGCATTTCAAAATTTAAAGGTTGTAAATGAACAAGAGCAGTCAAAATTTAATATTATTAAGTTATTCATCAAAATAATTATCTGACTTCATGAAATACACGGGGTACTTAATCAGAAGAACCAAAACCGGTTTTTAATGCTGATTATTTTATTCCTTTTCATTTAAAAATCCATCAAATGGCCAATAGCATCAAAGTTATTATTGTAGATGATCATAAATTAGTTACGGATTGTATCGATTTGTTTCTGAAAGGTGCCAAAGATATTGAAGTAATTGGTGTGGCGCACAGCGGAAAAGATGCCTTAAGTATGCTGAAAAAAACAGCACCCCAGGTGGTTTTACTCGATATTAGTATGCCGGAAATGTCTGGAATTCAGGTTACAGAAGCTATCAAGAAAAAATACAACAACATCAGAATTCTTATTCTTTCCATGCATTCTGATTATAACAATATTTCCAACGCCATTGATGCCGGCGCCGATGGGTATGTTCCCAAAGATGTTTCTTCAGAAGAATTGGTAGAAGCAATTCAGACAATCTCAAGAGGTAAAAACTACTTTCACGCAACCATTTCTGATGAGATCGTGAAAAATTATGCTACAAAAAAGCAAACCAACAACGATATTCTTCCCCAGTTAACCAAAAGAGAACTTGAAGTTTTGCAATTATTTGCCGAAGGATATAATAACTCTGAAATTGCCGATAAACTTTATTTAAGTGTAAGGACTATCGAATCGCACAAGAATCATATTCTGCAAAAAACAAACATGAAAAATTCAGTGGAACTTATCAAGTTTGCCATTAAAAATAAGATCATCGAAATTTAGGCTTTAATAAGGTCTGATAAGCCATTTTACCATCTCTTTTGGGTACAATACGTATGTAATTTCCCTTCCCTGATCAGCATTCAAAAAATTGCCAATACGCGTGATGCATCAATCATTAGTCTGGTTTGTAAATTGGCAATTCCGGGCCTGTTTAGTTTTTCTCCTCTCTTTCGTAAACCCCCATTATTATTGATCTGTGAGTAATTTATCCCATGCATTTTTCAGTAATCCACCAACGCTAATCACGTAATAATACTGTTTTCTGATTTGACTTCAACATGTAAATTTGAATAAAAATTAGAAATATGACTGATACCAGAATTATATTAGCAGAAAGCAGTGATATCATGATTGATGGTATTACCGAGATCATCAAGGAAAATCCTTTTGTGCAAATTGTGGGTAAAGCAATTAAGTACAACCATCTTTGTGCACTGGTAGAACAGGTTCCTCATGATCTTGTTGTATTAGGCCCGATGATTACAGAAAAGTTCAGTCACCAGTTAATGGGATATCTGGTGAATCGCTTTCCTGAGATAAAAATTGCCCAGATCAATCTTGATGACGATAAAGATATAATCTTTAATAAGATACAAAAGGTAACACTTAGCCAAGAGGTGTAATTCCTTTATAAAAAAATTGTTTTGTTTTGTTTTGTTTTGGTTTGTAATGTTTTGTTTTTAATTCTCTTCATGAAAACAAAACCCAAAAAGCGGAGTTAGGGTTTTCCTTCTCCGCTTTTCTTTTTCATTGGCCGCTGGTTCTTTAAATGATGAATTTTAAGGCAGATAAAAAACCGCAAACTTATGCAATGCAATTCTGCTGACCCTATTCTAAAAACGCGGTTTCGGTAAATTCGTGTCAATACTGATTTTCTAATTCAGCAAATTTCGGCAGTTAATGTTCG
>CAZPVB010000177.1:0-7893 GCA_964589855.1 uncultured Bacteroidales bacterium | reverse complement strand
ATGTATGTCATTTATTATCAGAAAATTGACTTTATGGACAGACTCTAATTAGTCTCAGCAAGAAAACACTTATTTTATTTGTCTTTGATAAGAAATCGTCAAAGACAAGGCTTTCGAAGTTTCTGAATATAAAAAGTTTACTTTTCGTAAATGACTGTTTTGAAGGCGAGCATAACGCAGCACCTGGCGTTTTCTTGCAAGCACTAATTCCCACCCGATCAAAGGGCAAGGGCACCCTTTCTTCCCCATTTTTCTCCATGATTGTCATTTGATAGTTCCCCTTCATAAATTATTCCAATGGGGGTTCAACTGAATAGTTTGGTCTGCCTAACAATATTAAGTTCAATGTAGTCAAGGGATATTTGTCCATAGAATCATTACGGATCAGTTCCGTATATTTGCTTAATTTAGTACCATTGTTTGAAATCGGTGTTTAATTTTATATGTAAATTGCAAAGTCTATATCGATTATCTTTCTTTATTCGCTAATTTTGGTATCATCGGTGATTGATGCTTTGCTGATTGAGTACAATCTTTCATTAAATTATTAAACCTTATTGTGTATGAAAAAGAATGCTTGGATTTTGTTTATCATGATCTTTGCCGGCACTGTTTCTTTGTATGGTCAGTCTGGCGATGTAACAGGTATTTGGAGAACTGAGAACCGTGATTCGCAGGTGGAAATTTACCGAACCTCATCTGGAACATATGAAGGAAAACTGGTTTGGTTGAAAGAACCGTTAGACGAAAATGGTAAAATAAAGAGAGATGTTGATAATCCTGATGAGAATCTGCGCAGCCGACCCCTGAAAGGTTTGGTTTTGTTAAAAGAATTTCAATACAATGTAGCAGATAAAGAGTGGGAGGGAGGCAAAATTTATGATCCGGAAAGTGGAAAAACATATGAAGCCTATATGTGGATGGATGGAAACAACAAACTGCATATAAAAGGTTATTTGATGGGTATGCGTTGGATGGGAAGATCTACATCCTGGACCCGTGATCGTGCAGTTTTGGATTAACTGCCTGCAAAAGGTATAATTTTTTTTCTGGCAGATTGAGTTTTTAAAGATTTGTTAGCAAAATTGTAATTTCAAATTATTCGACGAGTAGTGGTTGTTTATGTATAAATTGAATTTAATCTTGTACAATAGCAATAACTGTTTTAAACTTGCATCTTTCACACCAATACCATCAATATTTATTATAAATTTGTGGGCGAAACGAAAAATCAGATAGAATTATGGAGGAAAAAGACGACAGATTGCTCACAGACAGGGATCTTTGGATATTGATCGCTCATAGTTCAGTAGGAGATTCCTATCGTCCACTTAATTTACGTGGGGCTATATTAACGGGGTGTAACCTCTCCGGAGCCGATCTGTCAGGAGCAAATTTTTCGAAGGCTGATCTGCGTGGCGCAAACCTTGAGGGTGCCAATCTTTCGGGCGCTTTTTTGGCCAATGCTAATCTCAGTGGAGCTATGCTTACCGGTGCTACGTTTGATGGGAGTGTACTTGCCCGGGCCGACCTTAGTTATGCACAACTAACAGAAACCGATTTTTCGGATGCCAATCTGGAAGGTGCCAATTTGTATAAAATCATTGCTATAGATGCTGATTTTACCCGCTCTGACTTGTCCAACACCGAACTAAGCTATGCCGACCTAACCCGTGTCAACTTGTTCAAAGCCAATTTGTCGGGTGCCAACCTTACCGGCGCTGATGTGCTCGAAGCCAACCTGGCCCGAACCTACTTCAACGATACCAAAATTCAAGATGTACTCAATCTCGAGCGTGCAATAGGTTATAAAGGGTAGTAGTGTGGTGCTCTCAACCTTAGCCTCAACTTTACCCTTACCCTCAATCCGCGTGCCCCACCTTATCCAAACTGTCAACCTCACCCTTCCCTCAAAAAAACAAAAACTCGCCAAACCTATATGAATAGACTGAAATAGTCGACAGCCCATAGAAATTTACTGAAAATTTTTATTTTTTATTTCAAAATCAATTCTTTTTTGCAACCTATTAAAAGACTAAAAGCATGATTGTTTTTTGTTTTTTTTAAGGCATTTAAGACATACTAATTATGGTTGCAAAATATCACTTATCAGATCAGCAGATGGCCCGATGCGCCGAAGCCATCCTGGAAAATACATTTTCTCTTCTGCCTCATAATTGCCGCCAGCATTTGAAAGATTGCCCGGCATGTGCCTCTATGGTTTTAATGGTAGCGCAAATTACCCACGATCATGAAAATCCTGAGGAAAAGAGAGATATTTTACCCTACCATTTTATGACTTTTCTGCCATGTTTTTTAAAAGGAATAAAAAAAAAATAAACACTGTTTGATTCTTCACCTGGGGTGATCTGGGATAAATAATCCATTTAAATCTGCGCATTCCGAAATGAATATTCTCTCATGAAGATAAATAATCTGGTTTAATATGCTGAAATACAGAAGTATGAGAATTATTTTTAAATTTTTTCATCAAATTATTTCAAAACCACTTTGCATTTGCAACAAATAAAATGACAATCACATAATAATTATTAAACTTTAAAAATTCAGACTATGAACAAATTAATGAGAACAGTAACAGGAATTTTTGCCATGATGCTTTTGGCCATGACCTTCACTTCCTGCGAAGAAGAATCAGTAGAGTACCAGGTACGCCTTTACAACAGAATGGAAAACGAACTTTTAGGATTCCCTTTCCTGAAGTATGATGTAATTGAGTTTACCGTGGGCGATCAGAAAATTGAAAACGTTGCCTTGAATGAATTCTCTGACTATGTGCCGGTAATGAGTGGCTCGGAACACCCCATTAAGGTAAAAGTGCAGGAATACACTTACGATCCTGATGGAATGGTATATAGAGCAGATGAAATAAACACCTACGACCTGGGAACGGAAGAGTGGGGTACCGAAGATGAATATGTGGAGCAGGTTATCCAACTCAAAATTGGGCCACTGCTTTCTGGTTATGAACCTGTATATACCGTTCATTACGATAACTAAAATCATTGAAGAGTCATTGTGCATGCTTAATGCATTGTAAAACAAAAAAATAAAAAGCATTTACACACAAATTGAATTTCTTTAAATATATTGTTAAATATATTTGAAATTCATTGAATAACAGTAAATTGATTAAAAAACCGGGGTAAAACCCGTCCATTGAAAACAGTGTTCTTTTAAAAAAAGCTGAGAAAGGCAAATAGCGGGTAAAATGTGATCCTGCATAGGGCAGGATCACATGCAAACCCATTAAGTCAATGGTTCTCAACCGATTTAAAAAAACACTAAAAACACTGAAAACATCTATTCATTAAAACTTTTGTAAAATGAAAAAGTTATTATTAATTTCTGTTGCCATGTTGCTGGCAACAACCATGAGTGTAAAGTCGCAAAGACTTAAAGGACCCGAATCTATTTCTTATTTTCAGGCTCCTGCCAACGGAGTAGAATTTGCCCGTGCCGATGTGTATATATCGCATGATGAGCAACTTGAACAAGCCAAAATGGAAACACAGCAGGAAAAGAATTCTGCAATGGGCTCTAAATTTGGTGCACTGGGAGAAGCGGTTGCCAACACCGCCAACGAAGGTCTTTCTATGGTAAAAAAAATGGAAGCTGCCACGCGTGAATTTACCGATGAAAAAGGCCGTTTTGCGGTTTGGGGTTTTGTACCTGCCTACATTGTTGCTCAAGCCCAAAATGACAATGCTGTGATGGTGGAGATTTTTGTCTTGAATGAGCAGGATCCTAACCCTGGCACACGCATGCCTACCGAACCCGACAAAGATGGTTTCTATGATGTGCCCTATTATGTAAATTGCCGCTACAAAGTAAGCGATCCCCGCGGAAACGTTGTGATTGAAGAAAACCTGGGCGTACTATCCGGAACACAAAAAACAAAAGATTATACTCCTCCGGAGACTGGTGGCGTAGGAAGCATTACCGTTAGCGAAGAAGGTGATAATGATGCTTTAACAGTAGCTGAAGAGATTGGTATAAACAAGGCGTATAACAAAGTTCGCCAGCAGGTTTATGCACGCTATGGTTTCGGACAGTTTGATGCTCCCATTAAGTTAGGTGTGGTAAAACAAAGCAAATCTACCAAAAAAATGATCAAGGATATCCTGAGTATCTTTGAAAATAAAGAAGGATTGTTGCTGAGCAAAGAGGATAAAGAAAAGGTGCAGGAGTTTGCTTCTCTTTTAGAAAAAGATATTTCCAAAACCAATGATAAAACCCGGTGGGTAGCCTATCATAATCTCTCTGTTAGCTATGCATGGCTCGAAGAACCCGAAAAAGCAAAGGAATATTATAAAAAGTATGCCGGTGAGATTAGTGAAACACTTGATAAAATGGATCGCTGGAACAGATTCCTGGCAGGTACTCTTCCCAAAGAGGAGCGTAAAGGACTTTTTATAGGCATGAAAGACCAGAAAAAATATGAGCAGTACAATAATATTAACAGTTTTGTTAATTATTATCCTGCCGGTGCAAAAAGGTACGAGAAACTTTTCTATGCCATTAACCGCGATCTGGCAAAATTCGTTGATTTTTATGCACATAACGACCTGATGTGTCAACTCTTTGAAATCGATTATCCTTTCCAGTTCATGCCACTCAATGATTTTGAAGGCAGCCCTAAAAAAATGGAAGGCACACTGAGCAAAGATGGTAGCGAACCCATCGAATTTGAAATAAATTTCGATCGACACAGAAGAATCAAGGAAATTTCGGCCAAGCAAACAATGATTGCTGAAGACGGTAGTAAACAAAAGCTCTCTACCAAACCCATCAGACCGCAGTATGATGATGAAACCGGTCAATACTCCTACATAACCTCTGGAAATTTATGGAATGAAACCTCTAACTATTCCATGAACTATATATATGATCCGCTTGAGGCCAAAACAAATGGTGAGGCAGATGGTATTACCAAAAAGGAAGGATTCCTGGGGGGTAAATCTTCCAGAGAAAAAGTACGATTAAAAGTTGATCTTGACGGAAATCTTTACTTTACAGGTTCATCTAACTACTTTAAAATGAACGCTATCTTTAAGGATATGCTTGTTTCTAATGGATTGGAAGCCAAGAGAGCAGACACCAAATCCTCATTCTCCACGATGGCAAACATCAATGAAAATGGTGTTTTAACCAACTGGTCATGGGACGGAAGCACAACAACCAGTTTTTCTGGCCTTTTATCACACAGAACACAAAAATTCAATGCAGATAAAATGTTGAGAGAAGTGAATTTTGTGGATGTAGATGAACACGGCAATCCAACAAAAATTAACTACAAGTTTCATCTGACGGGTGATTTGGATGTGGAATCAAGTGTTAGTGTCAATGAATTCTTCTCCAATTACTACAAAAACAATGGACGTGCAGTGGGTGATGTTACCACTCAGGGATTTGATATCCAGAAAGATGAAGAATGGGAATGTGAGTTTAAGTATGACGAACAAGGAAACTGGATTGAAATGAAAGTAGGTCCTTATGTTGCCCAACGCTCTTTTAAATACTAATTATCATGTTGTTGTATAACGTTCCCCGGATCACTTTCCGGGGATCGTTTTTTTTCTTCTCATGGATCAATTGCTTCCAGGTAAAAATCAAAATCACACATTAAAACACTTTAAAAAAAATATTATGCTAAGATCAATGTTTATTCTTTTCATAACCTTGTCATTGTGTGCTTCTTCATTTGCTCAGTTATCAACTATACATACTTCACAGAAAGATCTTGTGGCTAAAAAGTACACGAAGTTTATTCTGGTGAATGAAAACACAGGTTATGCTCTGGGAAAACAACCGGTAAAGTTTACTCCCGGTGGTGAAATGCCCGAATGTTATTTTTCTGTCGATCTGCCCGCCAATGCTGCATCTCTGGCAACTGGTGCTCCACGCGATCTTGTTCTTCATACTACTGAAGTACCTTCCGAAGACTGGGTACTGGAAAATAATCGAAACGAAGGAGATATCTTTTTCGGGAGAGGACGTTTCGTAGTTAATGACATTGACAAACAATGGAAAGTGCAGGTAATAGACGATGTAGTGATATTTCAAAGCAAATATGACAATAATTACCTGACCATTGACCAGGAAGGAGATCTGAAAAGGACCTCATCAATGCCCGAGGCAGCCAGATGGAAACTCTATTATGTCTATTAATGAATCAAAATTGAAACCTTGCAAAAAGGATGTTTTGCCTCGCTTAAAAGATTCTAACATGGTACCGGGTTATGAATTCATCTTTGAATCAAATATTTTGAGAATCATTTTGGAAATGCCATGTGCATGATCCTGGTTTTTAAAAAAGACGGCAATATCCCGGAGGTTTTAAATTCCTAAAAAAAAATAACAATATGAAAAATCGACATAAAAAGCAAATAAAAGTACTCGTGCAGAAACCTGAAGAAACCTTGAAAGCATGTGATCAGAATTCTAACAATGCATCAAGAGGATATGCTTCAGGAAGAGGAATTATCATACTAACATTTCTTTGCTTATTTACTACCACTTTATCCTTTGCCCAGCAAGGCGAATTTTCTAAGTGGTCACTACAACGTGAAACGCCACTCAGGCATAAAATATTTGTAGATAAGTTTGAAAACAAAGGAAGCAATAACGATGTGGATTTTGGTCAAGTCGTTAAAGATTATTTATCAGAACCAAAAGATACTTACTTATCTAAGGATACTAAAATTTTTGTACCTGCGCAGAACAAGCAAGAAGCTGATGTTGTGGTTAGCGGCGAATATGTTTACAATAACAATTCTGAAGTGATTGAAAAATCTTTTCTGGAAAGATCAACTTCCTATGCATCCCGCGTACCATATTTTGAGATCAGGGTGAAAAATTCTGCCGATCTGAACCTGGTCTTTCACTTCAATTATAAAGACGGAACCTCTGCAACCGATACATTGATACATGAAGAATTTTCTGAAACTTCTGACAAAGGAGAACTAAAATCGCAGGTGGTTTTAGAAGAAAATACACTTAAAGAAGTAAGGAACAGGTTGTTCACTTACACAGACATTACCGATTATGATAGGTATTGGGTGAAAATGCCAAAAATCAAAATAAAAGATAAGGAATTGAAATCTCAATACAAAGAAATGAGTAAATATCTGAAGGAAGGGAAAGTAAAGGAACTTGGTGCGTTTTATCTGAAATTATATGAAGAAAAACAATCGCAGGAACTGGCTCAATGTATTGGTATTTGCTATGAACTCATTGGAAATTATGAAAAAGCAGAACAGTATTACGAGGGGTTAAACGACTTTGCAACCAATATCAGGATGAAAGACCAATTGGAACTGGACAATTACATCCGGGAACTTGGAGTAACCATTCCGGTAGAGGATTTTTAAGAAAATGATAAAACGGAAATAGTTTAAGAAAATAATGAAATGAATTGCTTTTACCATGACCTGGTTCGGGTCATGGTTTTTTTGTTTGGCGCAGGCACAGGGCATGTCCTGTCATCAATGCAGGCTTAAATGACCCCATTTTCAGCCCCAAAAACCCAAATACCCAAACAAAAAAATCCCTATCTTTGTATCTAAATAACCTGTATCATGATTGCCAATCCACAGAAAAACAAATATTTAGACCCTAAAAACGACCTTACCTTCCGCAGGATCTTCGGGGAGCATCCACATATCATAAAAAGTTTTCTCAATGCTGTTTTGCCTCTCGACCCCGAACAATACATTGAGAGCGTCGAATACCTCCAACCTGAGCTGATACCTGAACTTCCCAGTCTGAAACGATCAGTAGTAGATGTGCATTGCACTGACAACAGGGGGCGGTATTTTATCGTAGAGATGCAAATGTACTGGACAAGCGCTTTCAAACAACGAATGCTTT
>CAZPVB010000176.1:0-7960 GCA_964589855.1 uncultured Bacteroidales bacterium | reverse complement strand
CAATGCCGTGGTGCGAAACAGTGAGGCGGGTAGCATCATTCAAACCACCCCAGGTGGAATAATACGCCCGGCCAGTTTCCGGATCGTTTACCGGGATGCCGTTCATGAGAATGGTAGTATTTTCGTTATCGTATCCCCTTATTCTGTATCTGGCAGAACCAAAAGTAAATCCGGCAGTAGATACGTAAATATCCCTTGATCCTTGCAAAAGACTTGATATGTCCTGAGATTCGTTGTCTTCTTCAATGTCTTGCAAGGTAATGATGGGCAGATCAAGGTCTCTCAGATCATCTGTTTCCAGCGTGTCTGTTTCTTCTGCTGCTGGAATGTTTTGTGACCACAGGTTGCTGGAGAAAAGAACACCAAAAGCGGCAGACATGAAAAAAATCCTCCAATGAAACAGAATTCTGTAAGGATAATCATTTGTATTATATCTTCTTAGTTCCCGTTTCATTGAAGACATCTTTGGATTGGTTAGTTTTTCAGGATGCATGAATTTTTTTAATTAATGAGTTTTCAAATAAACTCTTGATTTAATTTGTTTATTTTTGGGGCATCAAATTTACTTAATCTTTGCTAAAGTGAAGAATTTTTGTGTAACAATGACAGATACCCATATCTTTTAACAAAAAAAGCAAAGTGACAAATGATACAAAATGGGTTATAGGACATGTAAATAGTTTTTTGATCGCTGTCAAACATAAAAAAACCAAATGGATAAAAGCATATCATTAATCCATTCTGTTAGCAAGAATTAAAGAAAACCGGTTTTGGGAGTGTGCTCCAGTTATTTATATTATTGTAATTAAAACTTTAAAGAAATGAATTTTTATTCCTTTTTGAGATCATTGATCCTTCTTGCCTGTCTTACAGGTTTTTCAGGGTATGTATTTGCTGATGATCTTTCTTCTGTCAGGCAATCTTCATCGGGAGATCAGGATCAGTTTCTTCCTGTTTGCGTTAGTTTTTATAATTTGGAAAATCTCTTTGATACCATCGATGATCCTGATCGAAACGATACAGAATTTACACCCGAAGGTTCTAATAAATGGAATGCTGTAAAATATGAGGAAAAGCTGGAAAATCTTGCAGAGGTCATTTCACAGATTGGCACCTCAGTAACTCCTGATGGACCTGCTATACTGGGTGTTAGTGAAATTGAGAATGAAATTGTTTTGCAGGATCTTGCCAATGAAGAAAAAATCAAAGACCGGAACTATCAGCATGTTTATTACAGGGGGCGCGACAGGCGCGTTGACAATGCACTCCTGTACAATCCAAAATATTTTGAAGTAACTGCCTCTTCCTCTGTGCCTACCAAAATTGAAGATTTTCCTGGTTTTCGTACCCGGGATCATCTTGTGGTCTCCGGTTTGCTGCTCGGTGAACCTTTTCATTTTATTGTTGCCCATTGGCCATCACGACGGGGTGGCGAGAAAGAGAGTCGCCCCAACCGTATCGCGGCTGCCAAAGCCGCAAGGTCTATCATTGATTCTTTGAAAAATATGAATCAGGATGCTAAGATTGTTTTCATGGGCGATCTCAATGATGATCCCGATGATGAGAGTGTTTCTGATTATTTGAATACCGCAGGAGATAAAAAGGATCTTAAGTATGATCAACTTTATAATCCTTTTTATAAAATGGCCGAAAAAGGACAAGGAACACTTGCATACAGAGATGCCTGGAATTTGTTTGATCAAATCATTATCTCTCAGTCTCTGCTCGGAAATGATCAATCACATTTTAAATATCATACTGCATCCATTTTTAAAAAACCTTTTATGTTGCAGACCTCCGGACGATTTCAGGGCTATCCCTACAGGTCTTATGGTGGCGGAGTTTATCTGGGAGGATATAGTGATCATTTTCCTGCCTATATTGTCTTTATTCGAAAAATAAAATAATGATTGGTTATGCCCAAAACGATTATTGCTAAAATAAAGGAAAATCCTGAGCATCTCAGAATGAAAAATGTAAAAAGAAGAAATAAAAAGAAGAGGATAAAATTTAAAAAAATTACTTTTAAGATCACAGAAAGCCAAATGATGGCATTAGATTCTTTATGCAAAAAACAAAATACCACAACCGTAAGGTATATCAAATCTGTGCTTAAAAAGCAGACTGCTGGTTTTAAACCTGTTCCTGTAGAAAAAAATTACGTCACTCAAAATCAACTCTCACTATTTGACGATATGGATGAAGAGTAACCTTCAATTTTTTATGCAATATCCCTTTTCGTTTATCACTTCCAATCATTATCCATGCCTTTTGCATAGATGGTAAAATAATGTATCGCTATACGTTCTGTCATATTCTGTCATTATTCGACAAACTTGCGATAGTGGTCATATAGTTGGTAAATGGTTTCCACATAACTTACAGGCTCAATGCCTGAAGCATATCCGTGTGTTACAAAATCCAGGTTATAGTATTCGGGGTCCGATTTTTTGATCATGTATTGCGCAACATGACCATTCCAGATATTGGGATCAGCATCAAAATGTTCTGCCAGTTTGCGGGCATCCTGCACATGCCCTTGACCTGCATTGTAAGAAGCCAGCACAAACTTTTGTCTTTCAAGGGTATCGGGAATGTGTTCAGACCAGTAATTGTTGAGCCAAAGCAAAAAGTTTACACCGGCATGAATACTTTGCACAGGATCATTTAAATTGGAAGCACCAAATTCCCTTGCCGTTCGGGGCATCAACTGCATCAGACCGGTTGCTCCTGCCCAGGAACGTGCACGTGGATTAAACTGCGATTCACGATAAACCAGTGCTGCCAGTATGCGCCAGTCCCAATTCAATTTTGCAGCTCCTTCTCGTAGTAAACTATCATAAGGTGAAACTGATCCTCCTGCAGATAGATTGAAATCGCTGGCGTAACGGGCACGAAATGCCTGCCGGTTTTCAAAATACTTGTTGTAGATTACATAATAGTCGGGTTTATCCTGCATCTCAAGCAACCATTGGCTGATAGTGTCTAATAGCAGAGGAGATGCTTTTCTTGTCGCCCACGCGGTTTGTTGCGGCAAACTGATGGGGGTGCGTATATCCACATCCTGGTAGTATGCCGAATGGACCTGTGCAATGTTCTCATCCGAAACTGTTAATTTGATAGAATCTTTGGCAACATGTCTTATGAGGTCCTCGGTAGTCAATCCTGCATCTGCCTCTACAATGTTGATTTGTTCGCCAATTTCAACAGACAGATTTTTTAATCGTTGGATATAAGCAGAACCTCTTCTTACATGTATTGTTTTTCCTGCCAGATCGAAGGGGTTACGAATCATTTCATCCTCAATTTCATGGAGTTTCATTTGTCGCCAGTTATCGGGTTTACGCTGCACCAGAACCTGCCGGGTTACGTTCAGGGGTTCGGTGAAAGAAAGATTTTTGCGTCTTTCTGAAGTAATGGTAAGTCCGTATGCGATCAGATCGCCTTCACCTGATTCAAGCATATTCATCATTTCTTCCAGGTCGTGTGCCAGTATAATCTCAACTTCCAGGTCAAGATGCTCACCAAGAAGTTGCAGCAGTTCGTATTCGTACCCCATGGGTTGTCCGCGGTAAATAAAATAGGAGACCGGACTGTAACTGGTGATGGCAATCAGGGTGTCGCGTTCGAGGATCTCCGGAAGGTCTGCCTTCCCTGCCTCCTTTTCCTGAAGGTCTCCGCAACCATTCAGAACAAATAGGTAAATGATCAGGATGAAAAGTCCGGTGACTTTGATCATTTTAGGTAAGTTAAAAGGTTGGGGGAATTTCTTCATTTGACTTCCACGTCCATTGTCTGTTTTTGCTTCTGGAGAATCAAGTTCTTCTGAGAAAAATTCTGTTGCATTTTGCGAAAATATCTTCATTTGGTTCGTTTTCGTTTTATAAATAGCCCTTTTTGACAGAACCTGCTTTATCTGTTGGCAATTGATATGCCCTTGATTAGTAATGCCCCTTACGATGATATTGAGATGGAAGTTTCACGGGATTGTTTTTTTTCTGATCCAATCAGATCCTTTGGGTTGGAACGGTCATCCATCATCACTACCATTTTTGGTGATGATATTTGTCTGGTACAATTATGTGTATTCAAAGTTATAAAGATATAGATTATTCCTGAAAACGACAAAAGGCGCATAAGCATATAAAATTTGCAGGCACGGGATGCTGATTTTGTAATAGAAGAAGAATCATTTAGTTGCATTACAGAATGGTCGTAATCTTCACATTGTGTAACAGATACTGCTGGTATATAATGATATACGCTATTTATGACATGTTTTTGTCATGTCTTTTTAAGTATTTTGGTATCGATCTTTCATTTGTTTTAAGTGGAAAAACTCTAATTTTATTTTATATTTTTCAAGTTCATAAATTAGAGAAGGTTTATGCAAATTGCCACTTTTTATCCCTCTTTCTTTTTTCTGTGAATTAATGATAGAGTCCACTCTGAAAAGTTTATTATCCACAAATTACACAAATTACACGAATTGACACTAATTCAAATATTTAATATTCAGATAATTAAAAACATAGAATCCTCGGGAATTTCCCGGAAAAACGTTTTTAGAGTGGACTTAATGACGTTGGATAATTTTTGAAAGAAAATTGCAGTAATTGAACTGAAATCATATGGTTTTTTTGATTTGAAACCTGAATCTTCATGATCGTTATAAATAAAAAAATGAGTCTTCCCCCATAATTCTAAAAAGAATAGAATATTCAATTGATCCGAGCCATGACAATAATTTTGACACACACGTGGAGGATTAAGATAAATGGAACGCAGTTGACGCGGATTGAGCGGATTTACGCAGATTTTTTCTATCAGCGATCATCTGTAAA
Source organism: uncultured Bacteroidales bacterium (assembly GCA_964589855.1). GTDB lineage: Bacteria > Bacteroidota > Bacteroidia > Bacteroidales > UBA7960 > SKVR01. The sequence goes on along the minus strand of CAZPVB010000176.1, from coordinate 3,116 downwards.
ATCATCGTCATCAGCGTTCTAATACTAATTGTGGAAAATTGTAAACAGATGAACCGAGCATGACAAAGTTTTTGACACACACGCGGATGATTGTAATTTCGCAACACGGAGAAAATTACAAACCCGGTATTTTGGCGAGCTCCCCCGTAAGAGAAGAACGGGGCAGGCATCTGACCGAATGATTCAAATTATAAACAGATGATATCAGTTTGTTGTAAAATAAAATGTAAACTAAATTAAAAAACCGATGAAAACTACCCGGCGAAATTTTCTGACTACTTTGGGTCTTGCAGGATTGTCAGGTCTTGCTCATGCGAATCCCTTTTCTGAATCCATGATTACATCTTACACAAAAGACAACAGTTCGGGTTTGAAAATTACGGGATTGAAAACATACATCCTGCCTAAAGCCATACTTGTACGACTGGAAACCAACGCAGGCATTGTTGGTTGGGGAGAATCAAGTCCAAACAACCGCCACCTGATTCAAACCTTCCTGGAAACAGACATGAAGGATATCATCATGGGGCAGGATCCATTCAATGTTGAGTATTTGTGGGATCAGATGTTCTGGCAGCGGCATGACCTTGGCCCATCAGGGGCACTGCCCTATGCCATAGCGGGTATCGACCTGGCATTGTGGGACATCAAAGGGAAATACCTCAACCAACCTGTGTACCGGCTTCTGGGTGGGAGTTACCGAAAAGAATTTTTGGCCTACGCCGGGATTCCGCTAAGAGGAGGTAAAATACCTGTGGATGAAGTAGTGGAAAGAGCACTAAATGTAGCAGAATTGGGTTTTAAAGTCGTGAAATTCAGGATGCAGATCCGTGAGTATAATTTAAATCCAGCTGATGATCCAACTCTTGAATATTACACCGCCGTTCGCAAGGCATTGCCGTCTGATGTTGAACTATTTGTCGATCCTAATGAAGGTTATACCGCTTACCGTGCCATTCAGGTAGGGAAAGAATTGCAGGCTATGGGCATGAAATACTATGAAAGTCCCTGTCCGTTGGAAAATCACCGGGATACTGCTGAGGTAGTGAAAGAAATGGATATTCCTTTGCTGGCAGGCGAGAAATGTTATACCCGCTGGGAGTTCCGTGATCTGATCCTGGAGGGCAATCCTGATGTGATACAACCTGATTTGATCAAATCGGGCGGGATTACGGAGGTGAAAAAGATTGCAACCCTGGGGCAGGTTTTCTTTAAAACCCTGGCACCGCATAATACCAAACCCACCCTGGGCACAGCAGCTTGTTTACACCTGATGGCATCCATCTCTAACTTTGGACCTTTTGTAGAGTTTATTGAACCCCACCTTTTTGAGCCCATTCTGAGTGTAATTGAAAACCCCATAGAGTTCAAAAACGGAAATCTGATCTTGCCGGAAGAACCCGGTCTGGGTTTAATTGTCAATGAAAAAAGGGTGAATGAACTGGCAGAATAACAATTTTAATCCCTTTCTCCGTTTTACCATCTGATTATAAATAAGTCAGGTATACAAAAATCATCGCCCACTAATTTCACGAATGATTAAGAACTTAAATGTCTGATAATTAGATTTATGACAAAACAAGAAATGAATACGAACGTCTAAAATCTTTTTTCAGACCAGATTCATACATATAAAAATACCCGGAAACTACTCCCGGGTATTTTTATGATGGCATCACTTATTCGGGTATTACGTATTGCTGATCATTTTCGAATATGTAAAATTCCTCGCCGTATGTTTCTCTGAGTTCATTGTAGAAATCTACATCAGCAGGTGTTTGATTGGGAATCTCTGGAGGTAATTCACCCAGGTCTGCTATCGCTTGTTCCATTTTGGCAAGCATTTGCGTGAGTTTTTCGGGGTTGGAATCTGCCAGATTTTTAGTTTCCCCGGGGTCTTCTTCCAAATCGAAAAGCGCAACAGGGTGGGGGGCGACAGCTTTTTTCCAGGTTCTGCCTTCAAAACCCTCATATGCACGTTTAACTTTCCATTTTCCAGATCGAAATGCCTGGGGTATGCCAAAGTCGTAGTACAAAAGATCCCTTGCTTTTTGTTTAGTTTCGCCCAAAAGGATGGGTGTAATATCTTCGCCGTCGAGTGGTTTGTCAATTTGATGATCAATGCCTGCAATCGAAGCAAAGGTGGGTAACCAGTCCATCATCATGGCCATGTCTTCGTATTTTGTTCCCGCGGGAATGGTGCCTTTCCACATGGCCAAAGTGGGTACTCTCATTCCTCCCTCAAAGGTGAAAAATTTTCCTTCACGAAGTCCTCCGGCCAGTCCTCCCATATGTCGCATAACCCGCCAGGGTCCGTTATCGCTGGAGAAAATAACCATGGTATTTTCCAGAAGGTTTTCTTCCCCGAGTTTTTGTAACACCTGCCCTACGCTCCAGTCTAGTTCCTGTATTACATCCCCATAAATACCTCTTTCAGAAGTTCCCAAAAACTGTTCGGAGGCGTAAATGGGTACATGGGGCATGGGGTGTGCAAGGTAGAGGAAAAAGGGGTCTTCTTTATTTCTGTCAATAAAATCAACCGCTTCTAAAGTGAGTTTTTGGGTTATTAGGCTCTGATCAACTTCATAACTTTCTATTTCATTGCCACGGTAGTAGTAATAGCCGGCCATGTCATTGCTGTAAGGAACGCCAAAAAAATCATCAAAACCTCTTTGCAGAGGCATAAATCTTTCAAGGTGCCCCAGATGCCATTTTCCAATCATTCCCGTAGTATAACCTCCTTTTTTCATTACTTCCGGAATGGTTGTTTCATCGGTGGGCATACCGGTATGACTTTCAGGGAAGAACACACCATGAATACCCATCCGCACAGGATACCTGCCTGTAAGCAAGGCAGCCCGGGAAGGACTACATATAGGCGATGCAGAGTAAAAAGAATTGAATTGAATCCCTTCTGCCGACATTCGATCCAAATGGGGTGTTTCTATATCCGTGGCACCAAAGCATCCCACATCACCATAACCCAAATCATCTGCATAAATAAAGATGATATTGGGTTTTTCATGATCGGATGTTTTATTATTAACCTGGTCGCACGATGGAAAAGAGAGTGCCAATGGCGAAAGTGCAGCGAGTAAAGCCGTTTTATTCATAGG
>CAZPVB010000175.1:0-7982 GCA_964589855.1 uncultured Bacteroidales bacterium | reverse complement strand
CATCTTCCTTGGAGGATGAAACGCCTCTTTGGGCATATCTGGACTGATCTTTCATGTAGTACCTGTTTTTATTTTACCAAAGGGTTGTAGCTTGCTGTCAAAGGAACATCTATTTTTATACTATTCAGCTTGTTCAGACTGAATTCAGGGATCTTTAGCAGCTTCAAAATCATCTCCGATAACACTGAATTCCGTTCGTCGATTCAACTGATGGGCAATATCGCGATGTTCTTCATCGGGCAATCCATTGATGTATTCTTCTGTAAGTTCTGTGCCTGCTTCAAATGTATATCCATCTCTGGTGATGGTGGATGCAATCAGCCTGGGCACCCTTTTTCCATATCCTTTGGCCACCAGTCTTTCGGGTTCAATACCCTGTTCGATAAGGTAATCCACAACGGTTTGGGCACGCTTTTGAGAGAGCGTGTCATTTACTTCATCAGAACCACGACTATCTGTATGAGAAGCAAGCTCAACAACAATTTCGGGATTATCTTTCAGAGTGGTTACCAGACCATTTAAAGAATCTTTGTATTGCGGAAGCAATTCCCATTGAGCAAACTCGTATAAAATTTCGGGCAATTCGATGGGTTTGTCGGGAATGGGTGCCAGGTAATAATCATTCACAAAATCGCGGCTTCGGGCAATGCCTATGGTTGTTTCCTGTCCACGGGTATTGAAGTAATCTTCGAGACTCACCAGTATTTCGTAGCTGGTCTCTTTTTTCATTGTTGATTCATCGAAAAAGTATTTCCCTTCTTCGTCGCTGGTAGTTTCCGCAAAAGATCCATCATTTCCGATCAATTGTATCTGTGCGCCGGGAAGTTCGTTCTTAGTGCTGTCATCGCGAATGGTGCCCTGCAATGTAAATTCAACAGGGGCAAGATAAAAGGAGAAAATGCCATCGCCTAACATTCCTCTTTCTTTTCTGTTGGAAGAAAAAAATCCTTCATTTTCATCGCCTTTAAAAGTGATGCCGAAATCGTCGGCATGGGAGTTTACAGGCACATTCATGTTTACAGGTTCTGTCCAGGAGTTTCCCTGCATCTGGGTGTAAAAGATATCAAGTCCGCCAAACCCGGGATGCCCGTTGGAGGCAAAAAACAGCGTACCATCTTCTTTTACGGAAGGAAACATCTCATTGCCCGGGGTATTGATAACTTCTCCTGCATTTTTAGGGTTTTCAAACTCCCCACCTGCAGTTTCTCTTTCTGCGTACCAAATATCTTTACCTCCTACCCCGCCGGGCATATCAGAGACAAAATACAATCTCATATCATCGTAGCTAATGGCAGGATGCCCTACAGATATAGTACTATCTGAAACCAGGACAACTTCTGAGGGTTCACCCCATTTGGCACCCTGGCGTTCTGATTTATAAATCCTGCATCCCATCTCTATGTCGGGTACCGACTGACAACGCGTAAAATACAGTTCATTTCCGGCGGCATTCACTGATGGTGCACCCTCATTGAATTCGGTATTTACCGGTCCTTCGTCAAGCAGGGTGGGTTTTGTCCATTCACCGGTTCTTTCCAGATAAGATACAAATAAAGATGTGAAAGGCTCACCCGTCCACATATCGGTTTTATCGCCTACAGATTCCTCCCGGGAAGAAGCAAAGATCAGAGAGGTATAAAGGTTGTCTCCGTATACAGGTGTAAAGTCATTATCCCTTGAATTCAGTGCTCTGATCATTTCTACCTGGTAAAGACCAGGATTCTCCTCTTTTTTTTCTTGCAACTCAATAGATTTCAACCCTAATTCAGCTCTCCAGTCATCAGGAGCTTTTTCCTGATAAAGTTGAAAATTTTCTTTGGCATCTTCAAACTTTTCATTCTGCATCATGGCCTGAGCCAGGTAGAGAATAACAGTAGAATCAGGATAATTAGTTCTTACCAGTCTTCTGAAATATGCTTCGGCGCGTCTGGATTCCTGCAGGTAGCGAAAGCTCATGGCCATATTAAAAACAATCCGGGCGGCCTCATCCCGGTCGCGTTTTCTGATTTTCTTATAAACCTTGTCGTAATGTTTGAGCGCCTCACTATATTGCTTCATCTCAAAAGCCTTGTCGGCGCGCTCCAGGCGCCTGTTTGCCTGAGAATAAGAAAACTGGGAAAAACTAAGAAAAAAAATAGTGAGAAATAATAAAAAGAAGAAGTGATTCTTCATATCAATACGGAAATAATTTTACTTTGAACAACTGAACATCTTTAATGGATGGATTTTTTCTTGGATACCTACTGAAAACGGATTTGATAAACGAAAATTGCTTCAGAAAGGGAATAAAACAAACGCTAATTTTCAGGTTTTGACTTTTCACTTTCGCCACCTTCACTGGACTTTTCACTTTTCTTAGTTTCCTGACTTTCAGTCTGATTGTATGGGTAAGGAAGTTCATCACTGGTATTTTCCGGTGGGGTTTGGTCTGCATTCAGGTCATCAGACGGGTTCATCATATCATCGCTGTAAGACCTTTCGATGCTTTTGGCTTCGTCTTCCAGCCCTTTGCTGAAACCTTCAATATCTTCCTTTACATCTTTTACCGGATTATCAATCTCATTAGAATAGCGGTTGATCTCGTTGTTGATATCGCGCTGTACTTTTTTCACTTCGTTAATTCCCTTGCCGATGGTACGCGCAATTTCGGGAATTTTCTTGGGCCCGAACAAAATAAGTACCAACAGCATGATAACAAATATCTCGCCGCCACTGATTCCAAACAAAAGAATAAAAGAAACTGGAAAAGTCATATTGTGTTTTTATTTGGCAAATTTAGCACAAAGGTTTGAATTAATTGTTCATGGTGATTTTTTTTGCTTAATTTTCACAAATCAATAACGGGAGTTGGTTATAATTGCCTTCCTGCTAAAAAGCATGATGCAAACAAAAGTGCCTGACATTAAAAAGGAAGTAAAATCTGAAAACCCCGGTTGGTATTACCATCCTGCTTAGAAAGAAACGATGCTCTGGGATAAAAATTCCCCATCCACATCGTTTCTTTAGAATCAAAAAACTATAGATATTCAATTTAAAGAAATAAATCCTTTTTAGACAGTAATCCTTGAATTGCTTTACAGGAAACGATCTATGTGTCTGGTCTAAAAACTTGTTTTCAGACGTTCGTGCTCATTTTCCACTTTCAAAAGCATGAATATCAGATTATTAAATTCGTAATCATTCATGAAATTGGTGTACAATAACCTTTTTATATTCGATTCATCTATGCGTAAACCAGAAAAAAGAAAAAAGCAAAAACCAGATCAGATATGACCTTTTCCGGCAACAAAACCACATTTATTTCTTCAAAAAGTCACGAAGCACATAATGAAGGATTCCACCATGCTCATAGTATTTTACTTCGATAAGCGAATCGATCCGGGCAATTGCTTTAAAACTGATTTCCGTTCCATCCGCTTTTTGGGCAGTCACCTCCAATGTTTTTAAGGGTGTCAGTCCATCCGAAATACCATTCACTGTAAACTGCTCATTTCCATCCAATCCAAGAGATTCGGCATTTTCTTCTGGTTGGTATTGCATGGGTAAAACCCCCATTCCTATAAGATTACTCCGGTGAATACGCTCGTAGCTTTCTGCCAGGACAGCTTTAATGCCCAGCAGATTGGTTCCCTTTGCTGCCCAGTCGCGGCTGGATCCACTACCATATTCTTTTCCTGCCAATACGATCAGCGGCGTGTTTTCCTGACGGTACTTTTGTGCTGCCTCAAATACAGTCATATGCTCACCGGTTGGAATATGGCGGGTAAACCCTCCTTCTCTTTCGGCGAGTTTGTTTTTTATCCTCACGTTGGCAAATGTACCCCGCATCATCACTTCATCATTACCTCTGCGTGATCCGTAAGAATTAAAATCTTTGGGTTCAACCCCTTTGCCAATAAGATACTGCCCTGCCGGACTGTGCGCCCCAAAAGCACCTGCGGGCGAGATGTGATCTGTGGTAATACTATCACCCAGAACCAACAACGGGAAGGCTCCTTTGATATCTTCAGGCACTTTGGGATCAACACTGATATCTTTAAAAAACGGAGCTTCTTTGATGTAAGTAGAATTATCATCCCACTGATACACCTGCTCCATGGGAACTTCCATATTTTGCCAGATATCGTTACCGTCAAATATTTCGCCATAATTCTTCTCAAAATCACCCACGGAAAGTACTTCTGCCATGGTTTGTTGTATTTCATCATGACTGGGCCAAATATCTTTTAAAAATACGGGATTATCGTTTGGATCGTAAGCGATGGGTTCATTGACCAGATCAATATCTACCCTCCCTGCCAGGGCATATGCCACTACAAGGATGGGCGACATAAGGAAGTTCATGCGTACCTGCGGGTGGACGCGCGCTTCGAAGTTTCGGTTTCCGGAAAGTGCTGAAGCAACCACCAGATCATTATCATCTACCGCTTTGGCAATGTGGGGAGGTAAAGGTCCTGAATTACCGATGCAACTGGTACATCCATATCCTACAACATGAAATTTCAATGCCTCCAGATCTTCAAGCAAAGCAGATTTGGTGAGGTAATCCGTTACTACTTTTGAACCAGGTGCCATGGAAGTTTTAACCCAGGGTTTTACATCCAGCCCCAACCGACGTGCTTTCCGTGCCAGAATACCGGCACCAATCATCACAGATGGATTGGATGTATTGGTACAGGAGGTAATGGCTGCGATCACAACTGCTCCATCGCTGAGTTTATATTCTTCATTTTTTGTTTTCACAGAAATCGTTCTCAGTCCATTTTCAACAGTCAGGGTTTCTGCCTCCCCTGATTCCTGCTGAGTTCCATTCTCAACTGGTGCTCCCCCTTCTGCATTCCATCTACCGATCTCGCGATCATCAGGAGCAATGTAATCACGCTGATAATCTTTGTCGAGTAAAGAGATGAACGTTTCTTTGGCATTTCGGAGCAAAATCTTGTCCTGTGGTCTTTTGGGTCCGGCAATGGTCGGCTCAACAGTATCCAGATCAAGTTCAAGAACACGTGTATACTGAATATTTTCTTTTCCTGTGCGCCAGAGCATATTTGCCTTGCAATATTCTTCCACGAGTTTTACCTGTTTTTCGGGTCTGTTGCTTTTACGCATATAATCCAGCGTACGATCATCTACAGGAAAATAGGTTACCGTACAACCAAATTCCGGCGACATGTTGGAGATGGTGGCCCTGTCGGGGACAGTAAGATGATCAAGACCATCGCCGAAGACTTCTACAAATTTTCCTACAACCCCTTGCGAGCGAAGCAATTGAGTAATGGTAAGTACCAAGTCTGTAGCAGTAGTGCCCAAAGGAAGTTTACCTTTTAATTTTAAACCGATAACCTCTGGCATGATAAAATAAATGGGTTGCCCCAGCAATGCTGCTTCTGCTTCAATACCTCCAACTCCCCATCCAACAACACCAATACCATTGACCATGGGCGTATGACTATCAGTACCTACAAGGGTATCAGGGAAAGCCACACCGTCTCTTAGAATTACTCCTTTGGCAAGGTATTCGAGATTTACCTGGTGGCAAATACCCATACCAGGAGGCACAACCGAAAAATTATCAAATGCTTTTTGCGCCCATTTCAAAAACTGATAGCGCTCTCCGTTTCTTTCATATTCAGTTTCTACATTTTTCATGTATGAATATTCAGTACCAAAGTAATCAACCTGAACAGAGTGATCAATCACAAGATCAACAGGAACAAGGGGATTGATAGCATCTGCATTTTTTCCTTTCCGGGCAACCTCTGCACGCAACGAGGCAATATCAACAACTGCGGGTACCCCGGTAAAATCCTGCATAAGTACCCGTGCAGGCTTATAGGGAATGTCTTTATCAGAAGGTTCTGGTTTCCAGTTCAACAAGGTTTGAAGATTTTCTGCCGTAATGGCAAAACCATCAAAATTGCGCAAGGCATTCTCGAGTAATATCCTGATGGAAAAAGGCAAATGAGAAACTTTTTTACCCGCTTGTTCGAGCTTGTGAAGGTTAAAAAACGAAACTTCACCCATGGAGGTTTTAAGTTTATCATTTACATCAAAAGGTATTGAATTCATTTTTGTAGAATTGTTTTTTAGGGTTCATAAAATTGCTGGGATAAAGTTATAAAAACTATATAACTTATGATTATATTTCGGGTTTTATTTTGCCGGCTGCCACATCTTTGTACCACTGAAGCGGATAAGATGTTGGTCTTTCTATGGGTAATGCATACACCCTGTCGAAAAGAAGTTGTGCCATGATACCCAGTGCGCGGGAAACACCAAAAAGAACCGTATAGAAATTATGTTCTTTAATTCCGTAATACCGGAGTAATGCTCCGCTGTATGCATCTACATTGGGCCATGGGTTTTTCACCTTACCGGTTTGTTCGAGTAAAGGGGGAACAATGGTGTAGAGCTTATTGACAATATTGACCAGGTTATCGTTTTTAATAAATTTATCAGCGAATTCTTTTTGCGCAGTGTATCTGGGATCGGTTTTTCTGAGTACCGCGTGTCCGAAACCAGGAATAACACCACCCTGATCAAGATATTTTTTACAATATTTTTGTATTCTTTGCGGTGGTGGATCATCATCGTTCAGCGCTCTGGTCATGTCAAAGATCCAGCTCAGCACATTTTGATTGGCAAAACCATGCAACGGTCCGGCCAACCCGAGCATTGCTGCAGAGTAGGCATAGTAGGGATTACTCAGAGCAGAGCCCACCAGATGGGCAGTGTGCGCAGAAACATTCCCACCTTCATGATCGGCATGTACACTCATATAAAGTCGCATCAAACGTTTGTGAGGGGGTGCGCTGTAACCCATCATATGAGCAAGGTTTCCAGCCCAATCGAGTCGTGGATCCGGGTCGATATGTTCGCCTTTATGAAATGATCTGCGGTAAATGTAGGCTGCTATCCTGGGCAAACGTGCAATTAGATTCATTGCATCTTCATATGTCGTATCCCAGTAAAATTTCTTTTGCACCCCTGCATTGAGAGCATTTAAAAAATAAGATTCGGAGGCCATGCTGGTAACTGCGGCAGAAAGCTGTGCCATAGGCCTCGAAGATTTCGGCATGGCTTCAATAACATCAAATACGTGTTGCGGAACAATGGCCCGGGTTGCCCATTCTTTACTCAGGTTACTGATATCTTCCAACTCAGGCTCTTCACCTATAAGCATCAGATAGAAAAGACCTTCCGGTAGTGGCTCTCCGTGTTCGCATAAACGCGGAATGGTTTTCCGTAATTCAGTTAATGCAATACCCCGAAACCTGATTCCTTCCTGTGGATCAAGTTTGGATGTTTCTGTAAGAAGACTCGGCACACCTTTCATCCCTGAAAACACAGTTCCAATGGTTACTTTCCCGATCACTACATCTGAATGTTCTTCTCTTAATTGCTTGTATTCAGCATATTTTTTGAGCGCTGCTTCATAAAATCTGTTCTTTATATATTCCATTGAAATTTAAATTGATATATTAATTATTACTGTTATTTTGTTCGAATATTGGGATGTTTGGTGGATTTAAAACACAAAATTAATACATTATAGTATGCTAATGTGTTTTTCAAAAAAAAGTTCAATATACAAAAAGCAAATGAACCTACAACAAAAGACGAAAATTATTTGCATTCCCGCAAACCACCATACCAAGACCCCTGCAATAACTATGAACCGGGCCACGACAATTCTGTTGACTCACACGAGGATGATTAAGATAAATGGAACGCAGATTATCTCGTCTAATACCGAGACACGGTAAAGATTGAGCGGATTTACACAGATTTTTTTTATCAGCGATTATCTGTAAAATAGCGCCATCAGCGTTCTGATAAGAATTGTGGAAAATCAAAAAAAAACGGAAAAATCTAATATAACAATGCAGAGAAAACGTCTACGATTGTCATACCAGTCAGCAATATTTTTTGTAACTATTCAGGTTGCAGTTTAGCAATAGTAAGAAAAGCTGGAAGTACTG
>CAZPVB010000174.1:0-8017 GCA_964589855.1 uncultured Bacteroidales bacterium | reverse complement strand
ATATCCTGATGAATTCCAGAGTTGTTTTCCTTTATCAGGACCATCTGTTTCCAGTCTTGAATTGGGATGTGCCAAAACAAGAAAACAACCCTCATCATTCAAAGTCTGCAGGATATCTTCTGCTGATCTTTCACTTCGAAGAGGAAGGGTAACATGTTTATAATAGAATGGTTTTAGTGTAATTGATTTGCTTGTTACCGGTATTGTGTCAATCTTTCCTGCTTCATCTCGAACCACGAAAGAACCTATGATAAGATCTCCCATATACTTGTTACTGCTTTTCCCCTTGCGCTCATATCGAATGATTACACGATATGTTTTGCTCTCAGGTAAGGTAACCTTAAATAAAGATTGATTGCATTTTTGCTTTTTGGAGAAAAAGTTTATTTCTCCGTAATCTTCATCATCGATAAATATTTTCCCCACACCACCTGTATTGTCTGTGCAGCTGATCAATTCCAAACCAATCCCTGAAAAAGAAAATTCAACCGATGCCGGACTTTCACCTGATTTCATTACAATGGGTTCCTCTCTGTCGTTTTTTTTAATGACATTCCATTGAGGCTCCTTGGTTTGCTCATCTGAAGCATTGATGATAAGTAAATGCCCACCCATCTTTCTTTCTTCATCTCTGAGACCTCCTTCGTTTCCAAATATCCAAAGCATATTATCCACACCCCATGGGTGTTGATTACCAGGAATGTTTCCTGAAGGAACGGTATTATCGGGTGTAGTGATCCTGTTGTGGTCTGTAATAGCTACAATACCATAGGGTGGATCAGTGTCATAATCGCGGTAATCAGTCAAACGTTGATCTGCCGGAACTTTAGCGTGGAAATATTCCGGGTGAAACTGGGTATGGTTATGCAAGGATGCTTTGTAGGGGTGTTGTTTTTTTGTTTCATAAGGATTGATAATTCTAAAATCCTTCTCGTCCTGACCAATGGAAAAACTAACGACAGAAAACATCAACAGGACAAAGATAAACCCGGCCTTTAAACGTTTTGCATTTCCAATGAACCAATTGCTTTTTATTTGTTTAAACATATTTTACGGTTTTTAATGAGAATTGTCTTTTTTATATTCAGAGATCCTGAGATTCATTCCCAATGATTGAGGATTGAGAATTTGCCAGGGTAGGAACGATTTCATCCGCAAAAAGCCAGATTTCCAACTTCCTGCATCCAAATGGCGAATATCCTGAAAAGTCAATTCTGAAACTTTCCCGGTATTATCAGTTGTCCGATCTGCAGTTCCATCGTTCATCAATGCAATAAGTTCATCCCTGGTAAAAGTCACATCAAATTCAATCATGTGGGCACCCGCCTTAACTGCGGCACGCAATGCAGAAAGTGTGTTTTCAGAGTGTGTTGCCATTGCCCCTCTGTGTGCACATAAACCTTTTACAGGTAATTTAATGTGATCGCTTTTGCTGCTACTTACCGCAGAGAATAAACCATCTCCCTTTAAAAAGCAAAATGCGATGAATAAAAATAATGCAGTTTTTTTTACAGTCATTTGATTATTTTGTGGTGATCAAATTCTATACTATGTGTATTTATTTTGTTGATATCCATTCTTCTTTTAATCGCATCATGTTTTCTGAATTTAGTTCTACCGGTATTTGCCCGCGCAAGTCATGTACCCATGCCTCCATCAATTCTTCATGTGTCGTTTCATCATCTTTTTTATCTAAAATATTCCAAATCTTTTTTTGTGTGGCAGCAAGCAACAGCATGGCATCCCTGTATTCTTCTAACCTGGTTTTAAACTCAGGGTATTTCTGTGGGAGCATATAGTTTTCATAGAGATACAGGCGGTGCGCAACAAACCGGGCGTAGAAATAATCAACCTGATATTCGAGAGGTTGCCTGAGTATTTCAGGTTTTTCCTCCTCTCTTACATCATCCATGTATTTCCATAAATCATTGATCGTTAGATGTTTATTGTCGATAAAACATAGTGTATCGTATGGGTTATCAGGTAGGGGTAATGAAATATCTTTTGTAAAAGCATGATTAGTAAGTTGTTCTTTGTAGTTGTTGATCACATTGGGATTGTCTTTGAATTTCCAGTATTTTTTCAGTTGCTCTGTAAAAGCATGATTTATTGCCTGTATCCGTTCATCATCCGCTTTTTCGATGCTCTCAAATATCTTATCCTCTAAAAATGACAGTGGCGGAAGGTTTCCAACAGACCTTTTATCTCTTAAACGTATGATGTGAAAACCCAATTCTGTTCTTACGGGCATTGATATTTCTCCCTTTTCTAACTGATAAACAACATTTTCAAATTTGTACTCTGATTGAAATGCAGAAAAATATCCCAAATTTTTAAAGGAGTATTTTTTCATTGTATCACCGGTTTGGTGTGTTTCTTTTGAATTTTTACGATGCAGGTACTGGTCTCTGACACTAATAGCCTGTTTGTAAAAGAGGATTGTATCCTTGGGGGATACATCTTTCTTTTCCATCTTAATTAAAATATGATCAGCATTGATTTCATATTTTAATCTTTCGTAAGCTTGTTGAATATAAAAATCTCTTTTTTCCTGGTGAGTAAGATAAGGTTTTGCCAGAGATATTCTGTAATCGGTAAGTTCATTTACAAATTCAATGGAACGATCTAATTTCTGTTGTCTGCCGTAAGCAAGTTTTAAATGATAATCGATGAAATTTTGAAGTAACGCATCGAAATGATCAGGATTATATGCTGTATCCTCTTTCTCAAGAAAGCGGATAAACTCCGCAGTCGTCACCTCTCTGTCGGGTAAACTAAAAAGTATTTCGCTGCTATTTGTTGCGTAAGATTGATGGGCAAAAGGACCAAAGGCTAATGGTAAGAGCAACATTGCAAGCAGATGTATGAGATTTCCTGTTATCTTCATAATGGTAAACGATTTATCAGAATAATCTTTCGAAGCAAATTAAAAAAGAATGGTCTGCTTTTCAACAGACCATTCCTGTGGATTATTTTTTCATGAATTTGCCAGAAGCTATTACAACATTGTTTCCAGCATTTAATGTTTCGACCTTATACAGATATATACCTGATTCTGTTAGCTGATCCATACTCAGGGTTATTTCATTATTTCCCTGTTGAAGTGGGGTTTCACTGGTCATCACAATTTTTCCAAGCAAATCAAAGATTTCAAATCTAACCTGCTTATGATCCTCAGAAAATACCTGAAAAGTAACCTGATCGGTAAATGGATTGGGATAGGTATTTACCTGGTTGCTGGGAAGAAGGGGTTGATCTTCAATACTTGTTTCACCATAGGTTGTCCATCTTGGAGCGCCCAGTGGTCCGCCACTTTCTGAAGCAGTTGCTGACCTTGAATTGGCATTGTAATTAAAAGTATATGGATTTTCTGTTGTTTCTCCATAATAGGTTGGGTCTTCATCTGCCCAAGGGTTGGGTGGGTCCAGTTCTCTTATCTGGTAGTTGTTTACAGTATAGAATTCCCAGTATTCCAGATTCAATGGAGGTGCATTATCAAACTCAAGTTTTTCTCTGAAAATATTGGTGGTGTCAACTTGTCCGTTTTCAATAAAACTGAGTATTGGGGGAGGCAGAAGTGTACCATCTTCAATTAGTTCGGTATCAGCAAAGATATTCTCACGCATTTCCCATTCATAAAAAAGCGTATCCAATTGTTCTTCATCCTCTGCATCAAAAGTGTAAAGGGTATCAGAACCAAATTCTTCAATGATGTCGCCAATTGCAGGATCCATATACCAGTTGTTGTTACTCAGGTCAAAAGATCTGTCAGCATCAGTAAACTCTCCAATAGTAAACAAAGAATCTACCCAAAACAACGGATCATGCTGAATGCTGGATGCCCTGTAACCAAAGTTTTGAAAAATATTGTTGGTTACCTTGGCTTCCAGAGTTGTTTCAAGGTCAATGCCACCATTAAATTCAACCGCCCATAAGGTATTATGATCAATTTCGATATATTTAACAAAGGCACCGGCAATTCTAATCAAAGCACTACCATTATTATAAATAGTAGAGTTTTTTATGATAAGAGAATCCTGCGGATTTGAACGGGTATCTATTACTCTGCCGTTACCGGGGTTTTCAATTCTTAAACTGTTTCGGATTATGGAATTATTGAAAGATACATAGTTGTCAAGAGTAGTAAGTCTTACAATACTTTGCCGGGCATAATCATGGAATGTGTTTTCAAAAATGATTCTATTATTATCTCCGGTAATGATGATTTGTCTGTTGGTATAAACACCCAATTCATCTCTACCCTGGATATAGATACCTTCCAGGATAAGACTACCTCCGGTTTCAATAGGAGGAGCCGCGGCACCCAGGTCGTCAACAGCGGGTTGCAAAACAGGGCGTGGTCCATCGCCTTCCTCCGCTCTGATGTGCAGTGTATATCCTTCATGCGATATACTACCATTTAAATAATAAAACCCTCCTCTGCGCAATTCAAAAATAGTATTGGCAGGATCGGCGGCTGAGTTGATGGCATCATTAAGTCCACCTATATTAATCCCTTCATCGGGTTCAACAACAACAACATTTTGGCTCTGAGCAAAATGAGTGGATAAGAAAAACATGATCAAAATGATCAAATGGTAAAAAATGATTTTCATAGTTAAATAAATTTAAGGTTAAAAATTAAAGAGTTATTAAAATTTGATTTAATTAAGGCATGTTTCAATGTAAGAAAGACCATTCGGGTCATAAAAACCGGTATCGTAGTCCTACGTTTACCATTGTACCATAGTACTCGAGGTTTCTGGTATAGCCGGAAATTAATCTGACTGCCCGGTCGGGTTGATTGAAAATATTGGCTACATTTCCTGATATACTAAGGTTTTTGGTAATTCTTTGATTGAACTGAAAATCCCATCTCTGAAATTCGAGTGTTCCCTCTCTGTCAGCGCCATCTGGTCTTCTTTGTTCCCGGGTAAGTATATCGTCCTGGAAATTAAATGAAAGGCGAACAGACAGACCCATGCGAGCATTGTCGTAGCCTAATCCGAAATTGGCCAGGTAGCTGGGTTGCTTAAGCAGTCGGTCAACATAGGCTGTATCCTGATTAGCGAAAATGATCCGGGGAGCACCGGGTACAATCCCAAAGTCCGGGTTTGCCTCCCTCTTCAGAAGGGTTTCTGAATAGCGGGTTTCTGATTCCATGATGGCCAGGTTTAAATTAAAAACAAAACCTTTAACCGGCAGAAAACCCATATTGGATTGTACATCCATTTCCAAACCTGTGATAGTGGATTTGTTGGGATTGTTTAAAGGATACCTGATTGTGTAACCCAAAGTAGCATCCGTAAGGTCAAAATTTTCAGGCGCTGTGGGAGTATCTGCCAATATCAATGCTTCCCTGTTCCATAAAAATCCGTCTATTTCTTTGTGAAAAGCACCAAGAGTAAGGAATCCTATTTGTGGTTGATAAAAAGAAAGGATAACATCATAATTTTCAGAGAGGGCAGGATTAAGACTTGTGTTTCCCATCGTAACTCTCAACCCTGACGGGCTAATCAATTTACGGGGTGCCAGTTGATTGTAATCTGGTCGGGACAGTGTGTTGGTATATGCCAAACGTATATCGAACCAGGAAAGGGGGCTGATTTTCAAATGCAACTGTGGAAAAAAATTATTGTAAGAATTGGTAGCGGTTGTGTCTCTGAAATCTACAGCCACAAATATAGATTCTGAAATGGGTAATTCTTCCGCTATAAAGCCTAAATATTCAATGTCTGTTTTCTCAAATCTAATACCCGGGATGAAAGTTACATATTCACCAAAATTTATTTCAGTCATGGCATACCATGATAGTATGGATTCAAATGTATCATAATCATCTTTTGCTCCCGCAGGTATAAATTCATAATAATCCTCCAGAAACTCATCATATACATTTGATATCATATCTTTGTCAAGAACCTCGTTTACACTAAGAAGAGGGTACTGGCCATTTAAAAAATCGTTGGGTTCAAAATCCTGGTTCAGAAAATTGAGGAGTGATATATGACCCACAACCCCTTCTTCAGTTAGTATTGATTCAGGATAAGATTGCAGGAATTGATTCACACTTCCCGAACCATCTAATCTGTCGTTGGCGCGGGTATTTGATCTGGTTCGGTTTTTCTGCCTGTATTTAGAACCTAATTTAAGATTTCCTGATATACTGTTTCCAAATCTAAAAGGAGTTTCTATATTCAGAAAAAATCCTGCTTCTGTTTCCTGGGCCTGATAGGTGTCAAACCTTCCATTGTAAAAATAATATCGTTCCAGAATATCATTTACATTCTCTGAAGAAGGTATTAATTCGGGCTCTTCAATATCATATGACCGTCCTTGTGCCAGATTATTAAAAGCCCCCTGGTTTCTGAATTGTACCCTGTGTCCGTAGGGTTTTTCATTAACTGTATATGATCTGGAACCACCCCATGTGATAGATGATCCTAGCACCAGATGCTCACCTTCAATAGAATTGGAATACAGCAACTGGTTTACCTGATTATCAAATTGGGTCAGATAGGTATAATTACCACTTAAATTATATTGCTTGATCCTGTCATTGATATCCCGGTTTAAATATCCTATAAAATTGCTTGCTTTGATCTTGGAAGAATTTCCGATTTTCCAATCAAACAATAAACTTCCCCCTGCTCTTGTTCTGTCTTCCACATTGGCTTCGAGGTTCATGCTCGTAACCCACGGTTTAATGAAAGTCTCTCCTTCTTCATAGTTGGGCACACCTTGTACATTGTAACTTACTCTGAATCTGTCTGAATTTCTTTCTGATAGATCCGCATTTCCTGTAAGCATTACACCCAACTTATCCCCGAAAAACCGGTTACTCATAAAAATATTCCCGCGATAGGTGCTTATATTGTTGGTATGTCCGCTGTAGCCGCTATGTACTTCGGCACTCATATTCAATCCTTCAGAAGCTTCTTTCAGCGTAATATTCACAGTACCACCCAACCCATCTGCATCTTTATCTGCCGTATTTGCTTTCTGAACTTCAACACCACCTAATATATCAGGTGAGATCAGGTTCAGGTCTGTGCTTCTGTCATCTAATGATGTAGAGGGTATCATATTCCCGCCAATAGAAACAGAATTATATTTGGGTTCCAATCCCCTGATGATTACTTTCTGTCCTTCGCCACGGTTTCTTTCAACCATTAATCCTGGCAATCTTCCAATGGCTTCTGCTACATTTACATCAGGCAATTCTCTTAGTTTTTCTGCTGAAACAACATTGGTAATTCCCCGGGAATTTCTCTGCTGCTGAATTGCAGCTGTTTGACCTCTCGCCTGTCCGTAAACCACAACTTCGGCAATATTAGCTGCCTGCATCTGCAATTCAAAATTCTCAACAAGTATTTCTCCCCTTTTTACTTCAACCTCTCTAAACTGGGTTTCGTATCCAAGGAAAGAAACTCTTAGCGTTTGTTGTCCTGACGGGACACGGAAGATCTGGAAATTTCCATTTACATCAACGGTACTACCAATATTTGTTTCCTCAACTAAAATGGTGGCACCGATCATAGGTAGGTTTTCTTTATCAATCACCCTGCCACGTATAATGCCTGCTCCCTCACTATCGTTGCTTGTTTCAGGTGGCTCGGTTACTGAAATTGTTTTACCAATTACTTTAAAAGAAAGTTGGGTTTTGTTGGAAAGTTCCTGAATATATCTGTCCAGGGTTTGCTGATCACCTGATAAACTTATTCTATAATGGAGTTTCTTTAATTTGCTGTTGTAAAAAAAAGTATATCCTGTTTGGGTTTCAATTCTGTTAAAGATATCGATGACCTTTTCATTTTCAACTGAAAGAGAAAGAAAAGTATTTTCTAAACTTTGACCGCTACTGTTATTTGCCAGTACTATTTGAACTGACAAAAATACGATCAGGAATATCTTTAATGAAAACTTTGACATTTCATAAAAAAACGATTTGAAACAGTTAAATTTCATACTTTTGTAATGTTTTAAATAACACAATTTAATTCAGGAGCAGTGGTTA
>CAZPVB010000173.1:0-8054 GCA_964589855.1 uncultured Bacteroidales bacterium | reverse complement strand
AAAATGAATAAAATATAAATCTAAATGCTTCGCATTAAATTCTGTCTTCAATTCCTCTTCAAACCAATCAATAATGGATAAAATAAAAAATAGCAGAAAACCAGTTGTTCCCAAAAAACTGACTCTTCCTTTTGTGCTCATCACCAGCTTATTTGCGATGTGGGGCTTTGCCAATGATATTACAAATCCTTTGGTAGCAGCTTTTCAAACTGTTATGGAGATATCTAACGTAAAAGCAGCTTTGGTGCAGTTTGCCTTCTATGGCGGATATGCAACCATGGCTATTCCGGCGGCGTTGTTTATCAAAAAATTTTCCTTTAAAAAAGGTATTTTGATGGGATTGGCATTGTATGCAACAGGAGCACTTTTGTTTTATCCCGCTGCACAGTTTGAGGTATTTGGTTTCTTTTTGGTTTCGTTGTATATCTTAACCTTCGGATTGGCATTTCTTGAAACCACAGCCAACCCTTACATTCTCTCTATGGGCGACCCGGAAACCGCCACCCGCAGACTCAACCTGGCACAGTCTTTTAACCCACTGGGTTCTCTCCTCGGTATGTTCGTTGCTTCCAGGTTTATCCTCTCCGGACTGGAATCAGACCAACAGCGTGATGCTTCCAATAACCTGATCTTTTCTCAATTACCCGAAGCAGAAAAAGCAATCATACGCACACACGATCTTATGTTAATTCGCGATCCTTACATCGTATTGGGTTTTGTAGTTATTGCTATGTTTCTGATCATTGCCTTTTCCAAAATGCCCAAACGCACAGGAAGCGATCATAAAATACGCTTTTCTGCCTCACTACAGCGCCTTCTTAAAACACCCAGATACCGCGAAGGTGTTGTGGCACAGATTTTTTATGTGGGTGCTCAGATCATGTGCTGGACTTTTATCATTCATTATGCTGACAATCTGGGACTTTCAAAATCCACTGCCCAGAATTATAACATCGTGGCAATGATCATTTTTCTTTCCGCCCGCTTTATCAGTACTTTTCTGATGAAATATCTGAATGCAAGATTCTTACTGATGTTGTTTGCAATGGGTGGAATGATCACCATTTCAGGTGTTATTTTAATTCAGGGGATGATGGGATTGTATTTGCTGGTTGCCACTTCGGCTTTTATGTCGCTAATGTTTCCTACCATTTATGGCATTGCGCTGAACAAACTTGGCGAGGATGCTACACTCGGATCAGCCGGTTTGGTAATGGCCATTGTGGGAGGTGCATTGATGCCACCGCTGCAGGGAGCTATCATTGACCTGGGGCAGGTTGGGTTTCTGCCCGCTGTAAATTTCTCTTTTATCCTGCCCTTTATCAGCTTTGCCGTTATTGCTGTTTATGGATACCGCTCCTTTAAGATACACAATCATTAATTTGTAACTCAAAAGGAAAATATTCATTCCATTTGAGACAAATGTACCTTATAAGAAGGATATTAATTTTTTATATTTGTCCCTGTAAGTGATCTTTTGTTGATGGTTCATTCATAACACCTCATACCTATGTACAGATTTTTAATGCTCATGTTTTGTATAAGCAATATGTTAACGGCCAAATCGCAGACTTTTATTCCCAATTACGATGAAGAAAAGGTCCCGGATTATCAACTACCTGATATTTTTACATTTGAGAACGGAGAAAAAGTAAAAACAACAGCTGATTGGCAGGAAAGAAGAGCGGAACTATTGGATCTGTTCGCCGAACATGTATATGGTCATGCACCCGAATGGGATGGTGAAATAGATATAACCCTTTTGTACGAAAACAAAAAAGCCCTCAATGGCACAACGCACATGAGGGAACTAAAGATAACCCTGCTTAAAAACAACCAAACCCTGGATGTTTTTCTCCTGCTTTATTTACCTTTGAGTAATGCAGGCGCACCAATTTTCATGGGATACAATTTTTTTGGCAACCATACCACCACATCCGATACTTCGGTGCAACTAAATCCGCACTGGATCAGAAATAATGAGGATTTTCATATCACTGAAAACCGTTCAACCGAAGCTTCGCGGGGTGTTCGAAGTGATCGTTGGCCTGTTAAAGAAATCATTCAGCGCGGATATGGCCTGGCAACTATTTATTGCGGCGATCTGGATCCGGATTATGACGATGGCTTTCAAAACGGTGTTCATCAACTCATGCAAACCAACATTAAAGAGAACACCTGGGGCACCATTGCAGCCTGGTCATGGGGACTGAGCAGGTTGCTCGATGCCATGGAGAACAACATTCTTGAAAAAGAACAAAAAGTATTTGTAATCGGGCATTCCCGCCTGGGAAAAGCAGCCTTGTGGGCAGGTGCTCTCGACCAACGATTCGATATGGTCATATCCAACAACTCGGGATGCGGCGGTGCAGCACTTTCCCGAAGACAGTTTGGTGAAACCGTTGAACGGATCAACAACAATTTTCCCCATTGGTTTGCCGGTAATTTTAAGCAGTACAACAAAAAAGAAGACCAACTTCCCGTTGATCAGCACCAGTTGCTTGCCCTTGCTGCCCCCCGCCCTCTCTATGTAGCCAGTGCCAGTGAAGACCTGTGGGCGGATCCTTACGGTGAGTTTTTAGCTGCCAAAGCAGCTTCTCAGATTTATGAATTTATGGATATGAAAGGTTTGCCTGCTGATTATTTGCCAAAAACTGACCAACCTGTGCACGGTTCTGTCGGATATCATATCAGAAGCGGCAAACACAACATAACCCTTTATGACTGGAAACAATACATGGATTTTGCAGATAAGCATTTTGAAAAATAATTCTAATCCTAAAACCAATTTCATGAATAAAGCAACATTAATAGCAGCATT
Source organism: uncultured Bacteroidales bacterium (assembly GCA_964589855.1). GTDB lineage: Bacteria > Bacteroidota > Bacteroidia > Bacteroidales > UBA7960 > SKVR01. Next base: position 5,233 of record CAZPVB010000173.1, on the reverse strand, counting down.
GGCACCTGCTGCCATCTCATTTCATTCATGTCAGCCCAGTGCAGAAAACAAAAGTACTTCTGACGAAACAAAACCCAACATCATTGTTATTTTTGCCGATGATCTTGGTTATGGCGATATTGGATGTTTTGGTGCCACTGATATCAAAACTCCCCATTTAGATCAAATGGCTGAGCAGGGAATGAAACTAACCTCCTTTTACTCTGCTTCGCCTGTTTGCAGCCCCTCAAGAGCAGGGTTGCTAACCGGCAGATATCCACAGCGGATGGGAATAAACGGCGTGTTTTTTCCCGACAGCCACACAGGCTTGCCGGTTGATGAGGTTACCATCGCCGATGTACTGTCTGCTGAAGGGTATAAAACCGCCATGATTGGTAAGTGGCATCTTGGACATCTGCATCAGTACATGCCCTTACAACGTGGTTTTGATGAGCATTTTGGGATGCCTTACAGCAACGATATGGAAAGCTACTACTATTACAGAGGCAATGAGGTGGAAAGTTTTGAGATAGATCAAAGTCTGATCACCAAACGCCTCACCGAAGAATCTTTAGAATTTATTGAGACACACAAAGAGCAACCGTTTTTCCTCTACCTGGCACACCCAATGCCTCACGTACCCATTTACGCCTCGGAAGATTTTCGGGGAAAATCAGACAGGGGATTATACGGAGATGTGATTGAGGAACTCGACTGGAGTGTAGGACAGATAGTGGACAGACTGTCACAGGAAGATTTGCTCGAAAATACACTGGTTATCTTTACCAGCGACAATGGTCCATGGCTGGTGATGCGTGAAATGGGCGGTTCTTCGGGCATTTTAAGAGAAGGAAAACAATTTACTTTTGAGGGTGGGATGCGTGTGCCTACCCTGGCCATGTGGAAAGGTAAAATTCCTGCCGGATCCGAATACAACGACATGGCACTGATGTTGGACTGGATGCCCACTTTTGCGTCCCTCGCCGATGCTCCTTTGCCTCAAAACACACCCCTTGATGGAACCGATATTTCGGATGTATTAATGGGAAAAAAATCAAAGCAAGAGCGTGAGTTTTTATTTTTTGATGGAAGCAAATTAGAGGGATACCGCAAGGGAAAATGGAAAGTAAAACTTGCGTTTGAAGGATTTGAAGGAGCACGATGGAAGAAAGCAGTGGCGCCCCATCCGTTCTCCCTTTTCGATCTGGAAAAAGATCCCGGTGAAACCAAAAATCTGGCCGGCGAAAATCCGGAAAAAGTGGAAGAAATGCTTGCTGAAATGGAAAAAGCCAAGGCAAAACTGGGCGAACTTCCCCCCTCTCTCGTTCTCAGATCGCCGGCAGATGAAGATTTTTATGATGAACTAATTGATAAACATGGTAGAGGACATTGGAAGGATTTTGAAGATAAGGAAAATTCAGCAACTAAAAATTAGATGTTTTTGTCACAAATATGTATACTATATGAATATTATTATATTGTCTGGATTTAATGGAATCCTATAACGCCCAAAATATTTTATCATAATATTCGCATTTACTATGTTAATAAAATTATATCATGAAAATTTTTCTTTTGGTCTTCCTTGCCCTTTCAACTTTTTCCTGTCGAAAACATTTGCATGAATCCTACAGGAAAACCAATCGCCTTTTGCAACAAATGCTAAACAAATACAGTTTTACTCGCTATAATGATGTTACCAACCCCTGGTCAACCCCTGCCGGAATGCCTCGTCCCGAAATATATTCATCCGATAGTTTACATCTGAATGAAACAGGGTATGCCATGTGGAAAGAAATCATAAGAAAGTCTGTTTTCGAAGAATAAACGAGCAGACCCTGCAGGAACAAAATATTCATCCTAAAAGCAATCAAAAAAAACATTTAAAGATTTAAATCAAACATTATGAAGAAGTTAGAGCAACTAATGACTATTCTTATCCTAACTGGTCTTTCCAGGAAAATGCCAAATACTGCGTTATTCTCGTTTTTGAAACAGTCATTTACGAAAAGTAAACTCCTTAGATTCAAAATCTTCGAAAGCCTTTTCTTTAAAGATTTCTTATCAAAGACACAAAAAATAAGTGTTTTCTTGCTGACAATAACTGTGGTATTCACATCATGCCAGGAATCCACGGAACCTTATAAGGATACAAAACTGAGTTTTGAAGAACGTGCAGCAGACCTGGTTTCACGCATGACTATAGAGGAGAAAATCAGCCAGATGGTATATGAAGCGCCCGCCATTGAAAGGCTGGGAATCCCTGAATACAATTGGTGGAATGAATGCCTTCACGGAGTGGGAAGGGCTGGACTGGCAACTGTTTTTCCCCAGTCTATCGGAATGGCAGCCATGTGGGATAGTGAGAAAATGTTTGAGATCGGTACCGCTGTATCGGATGAAGCCAGAGCCAAACACCACGATTTTGCCGCCAAAGGGCAGCGGGGCATATACCAGGGATTAACATTCTGGACACCCAACATCAATATTTTTCGAGATCCCCGGTGGGGACGCGGCATGGAAACCTACGGAGAGGATCCTTATCTTACCGGCGAAATGGCGTTGGGTTATATTAAAGGTCTGCAGGGCGACCACGATCGCTACCTTAAACTGGTAGCAACATCCAAGCATTTTGTTGTGCATAGTGGTCCCGAACCCGATCGTCACAGGTTCAATGCCAACCCCGCCAGGAGAGATTTTGTTGAAACCTACACCCCTCATTTCAAAAGAACCATTCAGGAAGGAGGCGTTTATTCGGTTATGTGTGCCTACAACCGCCTGTTTGATGAACCTTGTTGCGGAAGTAAATACCTGGAAAGCCTTTTGCGCGATGACTGGGGTTTTGAAGGATATATCGTTTCCGATTGCTGGGCGATACGCGATTTTTACCGTGAAGGCGACCATGAGGTGGTAAATACCGTGGAAGAGGCCGCAGCACTTGCCGTGCAGGCTGGTACCGACCTGAATTGTGGTAACTCCTACCCTGCGCTGGTCAATGCATACGAACAGGGACTGGTTACCGAAGAGGAGATCGACGTGCTTGTTACCCGCCTGATGGTGGCACGCATGAAACTGGGGATGTTCGATCCTCCGTCCATGGTTCCTTACACCGATATCCCCTATTCGGTGGTAGATAGTGAAAAACACCGGCAAATGGCGCTGGATGCCGCCAGGGAATCGATGGTTTTACTGAAAAATGACAACAATACCTTACCCCTGGACAAGAACCTGGAAAACATTGCCGTTATTGGTCCCAATGCCCATTACTTAGATGCTTTGCTTGCCAATTACAATGGTTTTCCCTCCGACCCCAAAACACCTTTTACGGGCATCAAAGAAAAACTCCCCGGGGCAAACGTTCAATACGCCATCGGTTCGCGTCATGCAGAAAAGTTTCCTTTCCTGACTGTCGTTCCGGAAGAGGTGCTGTTTTCTGATGAATCGCTGGAAGAAAATGGTTTTTCTGCTCAATATTTCAGCAATACGCAGTGGGAAGGTCAACCCGCATGGGAAGGTGTTGAAAAACAACTGGATTTTGTCTGGTGGAATGATGATCCAAAACCCGGAATCGACAACAGGGAGTTTTCTGCCCTGTTTACTACCTATCTGGTACCCCCGGTTTCTGGTGAGTACCATATTGGAGCAGAAGGTTTTACAGGTTTTACACTGAGCATTGATGATGAAAAAAAGATTGATACAGGCAATGAACACCATCCATCGCGAGACTATACCACGTTGATTCTGGAGGCAGGCAAACCATACAAGATCACCATTGAATACCAGCAATTGAAAAGCAATTACCCAACCATGAAATTTTTATGGGATATGCCCGGGCAAAACCTCAAACAGGAGGCGATGCAAATAGCCGCAGAATCTGATGCTGTAATCATGTGCATGGGTTTAAGTCCTCACCTGGAAGGAGAAGAAATGAAAGTACAGGTGCCTGGCTTTTTGGGTGGCGACCGCACAGATATTGCCCTGCCCTCAGTGCAAAAAGATCTTATAAAATCGATCATGAGCCTCAATAAACCCACTGTGCTGGTATTACTCAATGGTAGTGCCCTGGCCTTTAACCGGGAAGCAGAAAATGTACCCGCCATACTTGAGGCATGGTACCCCGGCCAATCCGGTGGTACTGCCATAGCAGATATTCTTTTTGGCGACTACAATCCTGCCGGCCGGCTTCCTGTTACCTTCTATAAGTCAGTAGACCAGATACCCCCTTTTGATGATTATTCAATGGAAGGGAGAACCTATAAGTATTTTGGGGATGAACCACTATTTGAATTCGGTTACGGATTGAGTTACACAACTTTTCAATACAGCAATCTTACTGTTCCCAAAGAAGTGAATGCCGGCGAAAATGTTTCTGTTAGTGTTGAGGTAACCAATACGGGAGAAAGCGATGGCGATGAGGTTGTTCAGTTGTACCTCTCCTTTCCTGCACTTGAAGACGCACCCCTGAGAACCTTGCAGGGATTCCGGAGAATTCACCTGAAAAAAGGCGAAACACAAACCGTATCTTTTGCACTCTCTCCGGAGCAAATGGCACTGTATCATCCGGAAAATGATCTAATGGTTTACGAAGGAGAAATGATGGTTTCGACCGGCGGAAAACAACCCGATGCTGAATCTATAGAAAATCAGATTGTATTGCAAGAAACAATACAGGTGAAGGGCACTAAGGTTATTGAGTAAAAAAATTTGTAATATTACTCGTCAGACGATTGATAGTACTGGTCTGACGACTCAAAGTCGTCTGACCAGTAGTACCGAAAGTCGTCTGACCGGTTTGTCAGACGAAAATATTTCAAAACAACTAACAAGGTCAATTGCTAATATGCTTCCATCGTAAACTCGTGCGATCAACAAGCAACAAAAACTCATCAGGTTCACTTTTCAGGGCAAAGACAAAAGCCCTATGTCTCACTAAGATTGACAAGGTTTCAAAAGCCTGGTATGCATCAAATGGACTCATTAATATAAACTTCCAGGTTCCTGAAAAGCAATACCCTAATGTTTATTATAATGACATTCTCCTTAACCCGCTTAAGGCAGGAATAGTTAAGGAATGAAGACTGAGAGTTTTCTTCCTATCCTGATGTAATGGGGTTGAGAAATGGAAAGTTGATCTCCGGAGGCAGAATTACGGAGCTGGGTTTGGAAGTTATCCCGTCGTCCCACGACTTTGAGTCATCGGCTTTTTTGCTAAAAGGGAAATACAACGATTCCATTGAGTAGTTCCACTCGGGTG
>CAZPVB010000172.1:0-8223 GCA_964589855.1 uncultured Bacteroidales bacterium | reverse complement strand
GGGTGAAAATTGCTGGCTTTGGTAAAGAAAACCTGGTGTACATTGATACCGATGACCATTTTGCCCTGATTCCTCAAAAACTTGAAGAAGCGATCCTTCGCGATCTCGACAGCGGTTATACACCGTGTTGTGTGGTAGCAGCCTGTGGCACTACCTCTTCTCTGGCGATGGATCCGCTGATGGAAACAGGACAAATTTGCCAGAAATATAATGTCTGGTTTCATATTGATGCTGCTTTTGCAGGTACTGCTGCCATTGCTCCCGAGTTCAGATATGTTTTGGGGGGCGCTGAATTATCCGACTCTCTGGTGTTTAACCCACATAAGTGGATGCTTACCAATTTCGATTGCTCGGCTTATTTTGTGAAAGATCCGGAAATACTGAAACAATCTTTTTCTCTCATGCCCGAATACCTGAAAACGGCAGCAGACGAAAAAGTAAACAATTACCGTGACTGGGGCATACAGCTGGGGCGCCGGTTCCGTGCCCTCAAACTTTGGTTTGTGATCAGTTATTATGGTGTGGAAGGCATCCAGCAAATGATCAGGGAACATGTGCGACTGGGGCAACTTTTCGCTTCCTGGGTTGAAAAAGACGACAACTTTGAATTTACGGCACCCCCCAACCTCACACTGGTTTGCTTTCAACTGGTAAAAGAAGGAAGGCCGGAAGAGGAAATCAACAGTATGAATGAAAAATTGCTTCGCATGATTAACCGGCAGGGAGATATTTACCTGACCCACACAAAACTCAATGGCAGATATACTTTGCGCATGTCAATTGCTCAGCGCAATACAAAACAACATCATGTGGAAAAAGCCTGGGAGATCATTACCAAAGCAGGTAAAACCCTGATCAATCAATAAGTCGCACGAAATAGTAACCGTGCCGATTTTTTTTGACGACTAACAATTCTGTAAAAGCGATGAGAGATTTAAAAATAATTGGGAATACATTGCGGTATAATTACCTGATGCGTAAACGGAAAAAATCCAATGTGTCCGATCCGGCTGATTTTCTGCAAGTTCTTGATTACTACAGGAAAGACCCGGTGGTGTTTATTCATGCCGGTCTTAGTCAGATCAAACAGGCTTTTGCTGTTGACCCCTATTCGTTTTTAATGGAATCTTTGACAGAACGTTTTCAGGGTATCATTGCCCCCGGATTTACCCCTTCTTTTCGAACAACAGGATTATATCACAAAGAATTTTCCAGACCTGAATATGGTAAGTTTTCGTGGCTTTTTCATCAGGATGCATCCTTCAGAAGTGATGATCCGATACATTCTTTGCTGGTTAGAGGCGAATATGGTTTCCAAAATTCATATACACCTGAAACGTTTGGACCTGGAAGTTGCTTTGATCAACTCGACCGGGAAAACATCCTTTGCCTGAGTATAGGCACCCAGTGGCCAATCAGTTCACAAAAGCACTATGTTGAGTACCGTTCAGATCTTCCTTATATTCGAAAAGTTCAATACCAGGGAGTTATCTATTTTGATAAACAACAGTACAGGAATATTTCTGTCGTAAACTATGTGCGTACACATTGGTTTAATAAATATCTCACCCTAATGTGGAATAATTATAAAATCGCACGGCAAATGCAAAAAAGGGGTATCATGCAGATTTACGATCTCAATGGTTTGATGGTATATGCCTTCAGGTTGCAGGATTTGCGCAGATTTTCAGATGAAAAATTTATTCATGATCCTTATTATCTATTCACATAACTTTTCAGCGTTGTAGCGGAAAATGTGGTTGAGTTTGGTCTGGTCTATTTTTGTTTCGAGTAGCAACTGTTCAAAAGGCAGTTGCTCGAAGTTGTCGGTTCCGAAAAGGATTTTCTGGTAAAAAGTATCCAGGAACCAACGTGTAAAAGCAGGATCTCTTTTCAATGCAAAGTATCCGCTTTTCCCCGAAATGTCGGCGTACAGGTTGTCGTATTTCATGAGCAGGTCAACAAGAATACCTTTTTCTTTTATCTTTCCTTTGGCAAAACTGATGAATGGGTCTGGACTTTTCTGGATATTCTTCCAAACATCCGGACCATGAGCCACAAACCTCACCCCTGGAAATTGTTTTAAACGTTCTTCCAACCCATCAAAATCGGGCAAATAACCAGGAAAGTGTTCCAGGTGGTCATGGAATCGCTTGCGGAAAAATCCGGTGGTTTCAACAAATTTTTCTGAATATTTCCGGGTTTTTCCATTCAGGGCGCCATTGAGAAACTGATTGAGGAATTTTGCCGTTCGGGAATTTTTGTGCATACGGAATATCTCCCTCTCCTTTTCCATATGAAATACCAAAGGTAGGCTATATTTATCAAGCAATTGAAGCAGGTTACCGGTTTCTTTATCTTTCCACAGGTAGCTTGCTTTGAGTTCACCACATCCTTTAATCCCTCTTTTGATATAATGATCCATGATTTCATCAAAATTTTCCCTTCCCGGATCCGGGGCATAAAACGGGATGATCCTGTCCTGATGCTTTTTGCTGGCTTCCAGCGCTTTTTCCACATCCAGGTTTTCATACAGTTCGGGAAATACAGGATTCATCTCTTCCCAGGTGAGCAACCAGCATTTTTCTATGTCGTTTTGGTCCATGTACCTGATCAACTTATCAAGATCAAATCCTGAAAAATCAACATGCAAATGGGAGTCAATTTTTGAAATCATGGGTTGTTTTTTCCGCAATTTACAAAAATCTTTTCAACCGTATAACAAATGAGAAAAATGTTCTGGATTTTTCCCTGTGAAGATGCTTTCAGGGAAATAATTTTCCAATCATGTTGATGAAATCTTTTTGTGTTACCGGTTTTGTAATGTATTCATCCAAACCCATACCCATGTATTTTTCCCGGTCACCCTCAAAGGCATTGGCGCTTCAAAGATTGCTTTAAATTTAGTTCAGATTAGAGACTTCGGACGCGGCAACTATAGTGCTATATTTCAAGGCTTGTATAAAGAAGCAGATGGTCTGAAGTAAAAGCTTTCGTAAAAAGCAAACAAATTGAGTTTTTTATGGAAATTGACATTTACTTTTGTTGTTCAATGGATTATAAGAAAATGTTTGTTTTTTGTGAATAATGCAGGTTAAAAGTATGTGTCGCAAGTTTTTTAAAAGTTGCTGATTTGCTTTTTTTATTTCAGATTATTTCTCTAACTTTGCACTCCATTTTGTAAAAATAATATAAACCTCTATAATTCAATTCTCAGCAGAGAAAAAGATAAATCGATAAAATAGCGCGTCATGAATCAACACGAACTTATAAACTTTGTGCAGGAAAGTTTCACAGAAAAAAAAGAATATCCTGCTTTTCAGGCCGGGGATACCATTACGGTTCACTATAAGATCAAAGAAGGAAATAAAGAGCGTATACAACCTTTTCAGGGTGTAGTGATACAAAGAAGAGGCTCCGGACATACCGAAACTTTTACCGTAAGAAAAATATCTTCCAATATCGGCGTGGAAAGAATTTTCCCTATCAGCTCTCCTTTCATTGAAAAAATTGATCTGGTCAGAAGAGGTGCCGTCAGACGAGCAAGAATTTTCTACCTGAGAGAACTGAGAGGTAAAAAAGCCAGAATTAAAGAGAAAAACAGATAAACATATATTGTTTCGATTATATAAAAGCCATTGGGATTTCCCAATGGCTTTTTTTTTATAACTTCGTAAACCTATTGATGTTTATTGTATTTAATTTTACTGTTTACAACAATCCTTCAAATTCCTAAAAATCAAAACATATGCAACAAATAATAGAGTGTGTGCCCAATTTCAGCGAAGGGCAAAACATGGATATTATCCATCAAATCACTGCCGAAATAAAATCGGTGGAAGGTGTGAAGCTTTTGGATGTTGATCCCGGAAAAGCAACCAACCGCACTGTGGTTACCTTTGTGGGTTCTCCGCAAAGTGTTGTTGACGCTGCTTTTCTGGCAGTTAAAAAAGCATCTGACCTGATCGACATGAGCAAACACAAAGGGGAACATCCGCGGATGGGTGCTACCGATGTGTGTCCTTTGATACCGGTATCCAATATTTCTATGGAAGAGGTAGTGAAATATGCCCACCAACTGGCTGAACGTATCGGAAACGAGCTATCTATACCTGTGTATTGTTATGAAAATGCAGCCAAACAACCCAAACGACGTAATTTGGCTTATTGTAGAAGTGGTGAATATGAGGCTTTGCCCGACAAACTCGGCACAGAAGAGTGGAAGCCCGATTTCGGGCCCAATCAGTTTATACCCCTTTCAGGGGCTACAGCAGTAGGTGCCCGCGATTTTCTGGTTGCCTACAACATCAACCTCAATACCACATCTACGCGAAGAGCAAATGCCATTGCCTTTGATGTAAGAGAAAAAGGAAGGGTGAAAAGAGAGGGCAACCCCTTGACAGGCAAAATTGTAACGGATGAAAAGGGGGATAAGGTTTATATTCCCGGATCGTTGAAAGAGGTAAAAGCGATTGGCTGGTTTATTGAAGAATATGGGGTGGCACAAATCTCTATGAACCTGACCAATATATCTGTTACGCCGGTGCACGTTGCTTTTGATGAGGTTGACAAAAAAGCCCGCGAAAGAGGGGTTAAGGTTACGGGTTCCGAATTGGTTGGGTTGGTTCCCCTCAAAGCCATGCTCGATGCGGGAAGGTATTTCCTTCAAAAACAACAACGTAGTTTAGGTGTGTCCGATTCTGAGCTTATCAAAATTGCTGTTAAATCCATGGGGCTGGATGAACTCAAACCCTTTAATCCAAAGGAAAAGATCATTGAGTACATGATCAGTGAAGCAGAAGGAAATCAATTGGCAGACTTTACTGTAAGTGGTTTTGCCGATGAAACAGCCAGCGAATCTGTAGCACCTGGTGGGGGCTCGGTTTCGGCCTATGTGGGGGCTCTCGGGGTATCCTTAGGCACCATGGTTGCCAACCTGTCATCTCACAAACGAGGATGGGATGATCGTTGGGAATTCTTTAGCCAGTGGGCAGAAAAAGGGCAAGAGCTCAAAAACGAGCTCCTCTTTCTTGTCGATGAAGATACCCGCTCCTTTCATAAAATCATGGATGCTTTTGCTTTACCCAAAACAAATAAAGAAGAAAAATTGAAAAGAAAAGCATCCATACAAAAGGCTACTAAATATGCCATTGAGGTACCTTTCAGGGTTATGCAAAAATCGTATGATAGTTTGGATCTGATCGGGGAAATGGTAGAGAAAGGCAATCCCTCTTCTGTTACTGATGCAGCAGTTGGGGCTTTGTGTGTCAGATCAGCTGTGATGGGTGCTTTCTTAAATGTGAAAATAAATGCTGCCGAACTGGAAGATAAAGTTTTTGTAAAGGAAATCACTGAAAAAGGGAATGATCTGCAAAAACGTACCCTCGAAAAGGAGAAGCAGATACTGAAAATGGTAAATGATAAAATTGAACACAATATGTAAATCCCGGGTTTTACCTATTCTGGAAAACCAGTTCGATAATCTTTATCTGATTAGAAAAGATGATTAGTTGGCGAAATGGCTAACTACAATATATTATTTGCTAAATATACATGACAATGAGATGAACTTAAATTAATGATTGATTCTGAGTTTTTGTTTGAAAAGACAAGTTAATATCATCTGTTTATAATTTGAATCATTCGGTCAGATGCCTGCCCCGTTCTTTTCTTGCTGGGGAACTCGCCAAAAACCGGTTTTGTAATTTTTTCTGTGTTGCGAAATTACAATCATCCGCGTGTGTGTCAGTATTGTTGTCATGTCTCGGATCATTTGCAATAGAGGTAAACGGTTTATGAGTAACCTGACAGATCAGTTTCGCGTATTTATTAGTGTTTATAAACTATCATATTATTAATGGAAGACATACATAAACCCACGCTTGTTGTTGATGAAGATAAATGCCGTCGCAACATCAGGCATATGAAAGAAAAGGCTGATAAAGACGGCACTGTTCTCCGACCCCATTTCAAAACACATCAGTCTGCAGCAATTGGCCAGTGGTATCGCGATGCGGGTATCTCGTCTATTACCGTTTCGTCTTTTTCCATGGCGCAATATTTTGCCCGGTTCGGATGGAAAGATATCATGGTTGCATTTCCTTTTAATCCTCTGGAGATAGAAACTCTCAATCAATTGGCACCTGATACTCACCTGGGTATTCTTATCGCTGATCATGAGGTTATGCCTTCTTTGCTTGAGGGAATCAGGCACCCTGTTGATTTTTATATCAAACTGGAGGTGGGTTCTTTCAGAGCGGGTTTTCGTATGGAAGATAAACCCCTGATTGACGAAGTTCTCAAACAAACTGCCTCCGGTCAGTTACTTACTTTTAAGGGATTTGTTGCTCATGCCGGTCATACCTACCAAACCACTTCGCTCAACGAAGTGCACAAGATATACAGAGAAGGATCGCAGCATCTGGTTGAAATGAAAAACAACTATCTGGAAGAATATCCTGATATTATTGCATCATGGGGCGATACGCCTACTTGCAGCATGATCAATGAATTTGAAGGCATTGATGAGATACGGCCCGGAAATTTTATCTTTTATGACCTGATGCAATATCATTTGGCTTCGTGCGACTGGGATCAGATCGCTCTGGTGGTGGCGGCACCTGTGGTGGCCCGCTATAAATACCGAAACGAAGTTTTGTTGTATGCCGGAGCTGTGCACTTGTCAAAAGATTTTATTCATGCCGGCGATCGCAGTAAGGTATTTGGAGAGTTGGTGAAATTCACGGAGCAGGGATGGGAAAGATTTGCCGAACCGCTTTTTATCAGCAGACTTTCGCAGGAACACGGCATTTTTAAATGTCCGGACGAGCTTTGGGAAAACTTTAAACCCGGCACACTCGTAGGAATTGTGCCGGTACATTCTTGCCTCACAGCCAACCTTATGAAAAACTTTTATGAACTAAACTCAGGAAGCTATCTGATCGACGATCAAAGGCAATAAGCAAGAGGTTGTTCCAGATGGGAGGGTTGAGAATGGTTTAGTTGGCTGAAACGTTGAGGAAGGTTTTGTGGATATAGAGTTGAGAAGGTTGAAAAAGGTTGAGTAGGAAATTTAAAAAATCAGGGGAGCGTTAAATTTATTCTCCGGTCTTATCAGTGTTTAGCAAACCCGGACGGCGAATACGGGTTCTTTCCACAGATTGCTCATGTCGCCATTCCGCTATTTTCCGGTCATGCCCCGAAAGCAATACTTCCGGCACCCTCCAGCCTTTGTAGTCGGCCGGGCGGGTATATACCGGCGGCGATAGAAGTCCATCCTGAAAAGAATCCGATAGGGCAGAGGTCTCATCTCCCAGTACTCCGGGTATCAGGCGCACCAAACTATCTGTAAGAACTGCAGCGGCCAATTCACCGCCAGAAAGAACATAATCGCCTATGCTGATTTCCCGTGTTATAACGTGTTCTCTTAATCGTTCATCAATCCCTTTGTAGTGTCCGCACAACATGATGATGTTGGTTTTTACTGACAGCTGATTGCACAAAGGCTGATCGAGCAACACACCATCGGGTGTGAGAAAAATGATCTCATCATAATTCCGGTGCTTCTTTAGTTCTTCTATACAGTTGATGATCGGCTCTATCATCATCACCATTCCTGCACCTCCGCCAAACGGATAGTCGTCAACCCGGCGGTGTTTATTGGTTGAGTATTCGCGTATATTGTGCAGATGTATTTCTGCCAGCGATTTATCCTTTGCCCTTTTGATGATCGAATGTGAAAACGGGCCGTCAAACATTTCAGGGAAAATCGTCAGGATGTCTATGTGCATAAGTGGAATCTTCTAATTGTTAGATTATTCTGTGTTTTTTGATTTGATACATCTTACTCCCCAAATGCTTACCTCTTCCACAAATACAGGAAATCTTATGTGCCGGTCATCTACAATACGTATGGTAGTGGCCGGGCTGTATTGTTGACTGAAAAGTGTATGCAAATCAGGTTTTTTTCTGCCGCGAAAACGGAGGATATAATCATTGTCTTCTACCCACCAACGACCTTTGAAAGATAGTGTATCATGATTCTGCTCAGATGTAGCAGGATCAGCAAAAATGACCATTTCGTAATGAAACCTGTGATTATCTTTCAGGTCGAGCGCAATAACGGCAACTCCATTGCCTCCACTTCTAAACTTTGCTGCATGATCTTCTCCGCCCGACTTTCGTAAAATCGAACAAGAAACCCCTGTTAACAAAAGAAAACCT
>CAZPVB010000171.1:0-8281 GCA_964589855.1 uncultured Bacteroidales bacterium | reverse complement strand
CAACAAGAGTACCACTCAGCATATTCACCTACCAATCAATACTTTAACACTGCCTATCAATAATCAAAACAATCTGATATTGACCGGAAACGAACAACAAATATCAAAAACGAGCTACCGTTGTTGAAAAACAATACAGTGCAGCGTTTTTTTAAAAAAACAAAGTGTATTACAGCATCAAATAACAATAAAATATTTTTTTGTATGATCGGATTTTGAAGGTCATTCATTTGCAGGATCGGTTTCTAAAAAAGAGGAGTTGAAAATGATTATGGTGATGATACGTTCAAAAATAAGTTCCATGAAACTTTATATGTCCATAAAAAAAAAGTATTTTTGCAGCATCCGTTACTTCTTTTGTTTTATCTCCCATAACAATCAATTTATTTGAAAAATGAACTACTACATCAAACTTATAGGAATCATAGCATTAACCCTTATATCATTCAGCAGCTTTGCCAGTAATTCGGAGCAATTGCCCAATGGAGGTTTCGAAAACTGGCAGGATGAAAACAATGCTGAAGGGTGGAATACTTTATCCATCGAATTTTTGTTTTTCAGTATCTATCTTGCTGAACAAACAACGGATGCCGCAGCAGGAGATTTTGCAGTAAAACTCACAACAGAATCTGTTGCCGGATTTGCTGAAGTACCCGGGCTAATCTCTTTGGGAAGTATTGATCTTGAAAATTTAGTTGCCAACGGGGGCATCCCCTTTACCGAACGCCCCACCGAATTGAGTTTTAGTTATAAATATTTTCCGGTAAATGACGATATGATGGGCAGCTTTTTGCTGCTAACCAAATGGAATGAGACAACACAAAAAAGAGATACCATAGGTGGAACAATTTTTTCCAGTCCTTTGGAAACGGAAGATTATGAACATATAACCCTTCCTGTTATTTATTTTTCGGATCTTATCCCCGATACCATCAATGTTGGTTTTGCCTCTTCCTCCTTTATGCCGCAGCAAGGAAGCACTTTATTTATCGACTCGGTGCATCTGGGTTACGAAATGACTGACATTGCTCCCATAGCCCTACCGGCAACCAATATTGAAAGCAGTTCTTTTACTGCTAACTGGATACCTGTTCCGCTCTCTGAATATTCCATTTTTCAGCTGAGCAAAGATGAAGAATTTACAGAACTGGTGGAAAACTACGAAAACATCATTGTAGAAAATGCTTTTCCTGATTCGGGTGTTTTGCAGATCGAAAATATCCTACCCGGTCGGTATTTTTACCGGCTGCAGAGTGAAAATGAAGAGCGAGCAAACAATTATTCTAACCGAATTACGGTTTCCATGCCTACCCAACTTACAGAACCAGATAATATTACACAAAATGGATTTGAGGCAAGATGGATACCCGCTCATGGTGCGCAGCGTTACTTTGTTGATGTGGCAACAGATCAGGAGTTTACAGAAATGGTTCCCGATTATCAGATGCATCCCGCAGATACGGTCTCATTTTTATGGGTTGAAGGACTTGCTCCTGATACCCCATACTTTTATCGTGTATATGTGCAATACGACGACGAAAACCTTCTCTCTTCGCAAACAGATAGCATAACAACTACAAGTGCTGAGACCTCTCAGTATAATCTATGTCTCAATGCAAACCCTGTAAACGCTGGAACCCTGGAAGGAGAAGGTGAATTTGAGGCGGGCGCCCGGGTCACTATCAATGTTGTTCCCGCAAACAATTTCAGATTTCTTTACTGGGAAAATGAGAATACTTCTGAAACAATCGAAGATCAGGAACACAGTTTTACAATGCCTGAGGAAAATATTTGTTTTACAGCATGGTTTGAGAATGATAGCACTACTTCGGTTTTTCAGTTGGGAAACAAATCACCCTTGAAAATTTACCCTGTTCCTGCAGGAGAAGTGATATCTTTTGAAGCAGATGAAATCATGGAAAAAGTTGTGATCTACACAATTACGGGTAAGATTATGGATGCCAAAAGTCCTTATAAGACTTCATTACAAATTGATCTTACATCATATGATACCGGTAATTATATTTTCCAAATTAAAACAAAAGGAGGTACTTATAACAAAACCATCCCCATCAAAGGTAAAGATAGAAAGTAGACGAATGAGTCTGGTCTGAAAACCCTTGGAGCGGCCGAAGACCCTCGAAGTAGTTGTTAGTTATCAGTTCGTTAGCAATAGTAGTATTTAATGTTTTAGCTTTTAATGCTGCACTCGCGAATCGATATAAAAAGATAAAGCAAAACAAAAAATAGCTTGGATAGACATTTTAATGTTGTTTTTAATACAGGTTATCGGCATTTCTGACAAATAGTAATGGATAATCTACCTTATAAACCGATTGTAACAATTCAGGTATTTGGCTTGTAAACTATCAGACTTCAATGATATACCAATTTCTGATTAACAAAGTTTTTAGGAATTTACAGGACAGAAGTACTTGAAAAAAATCTTATCAAAAGAGAAAACTGCGGGATGAGTTGATTCGATCTTTATAAAAATCCTAATAGTCTTCACCCTTCAGTCCGAACAATCTTCACTATTTATGATTTTTTTTTTGATATCAACAACAATAAGATCATGATTAAGAAAAAACTGGCAGGCCATTTCAATAAAAACGAATTGGTGAAACTGATCAAAGATGATGAAAAACTATTTGACGAAACCCTTAAATTGGCTATAAACCAACAAAAGGATAACATAGGATGGCGGGCAGCATGGATTTTAAACCAGGTGATAATAAAAAATGATGACCGTATTGTTTCTTATGCCTCTCAAATTATAGAAATCATTGAAGAAAAAGAGGACGGTCATCAACGCGAATTGCTTAAGATCATCGAAAAAATCAGTTTGGATGAAAAATGGGAAGCCAAACTATTACAGTTATCTATCGGTATTTGGAAGCAAGTGGGCAAATCACCCTCAGTGAGAATTGTTGCCTGGAGGATCATCTTGAAGATAGTTGAAAAATACCCTGAACTGCAAACAGAAATAGCGGTTTTGTCTGATGATTGCTATGCAGAAAGCCTTTCCCCTGGTATCAGATCTTCTTTTTTCAAACTCAGAAAAAAATTGAAGATTCCCGAAAACCAAAACCGCTGAAATTGACTTGATCCCTCAATACTTGTTGCTTAAGATATTTTGAAAGAAAATTTGCACCATTTTTCATTATCATTCCATTGCAGGCAAATCAGGCAAAAATTCCTGGTTACTCAGGTTTGAAAAAACCAGATACCGTATTACAATCCTCAAGAAACTTCCCCGGTGTTTAACCAGATAATTTCCTGAATTCATGAATAAAATGCGACTGATCGTAATATCCGCTTTCACATGCCAATTGGGTAAGCGAGCAATGAGGTCTGAAGGAATGGGTAGGCATGGCAGACTGAAATCGAATGATATTTAAATATTTTCGTGGTGAAATGCCAGTGTAGTTGAGTAATTTTCGCTCAAACTGCTTTCAACCTAAGCAGGAAACGCCTGCCAGATCATCGATATATCCATGTCCCCCTGATGAATTGATTACCTGGATAGTTGTATTTATCCTTGAGTCCACTCCGAAAACTTGTTTTCGCAAATCTGTGTTCATTTTCTTTTTTCAAACACATTGATTATCAGCATTTAGCATCTGTGTAAATCTGTGTAATTTGTGGATAATTTACTTTTCAGAGTGGACTCATCCTTGAAAACTCAAAACCATTTTCATTTTTGGCCAAAATTTCATGAGGCATTCCTCCACCACAGCAGTGCGGTTTTCAAAGGAAACCATATCCGTAAGCTGCCCTATTAGAGCATCAGAGATTTTTTGCTTTTGCAATGCAGGAGAACACGCTGGTTGGCAATAGGATTGAAGGGAAGATTAAAAGACTGCCTTAAAAAACCAAACCATTTGCATATCTACAATCCATCATATGAATCAACCACCGGTAAAACAATCTCAAATTCCACACCTTCTTTTTTATTACTTGCTATAATAGTACCCTCCATATTATTCTCTATAATAATCTTTGATAGGTATAAACCGATACCTGTCCCCTCCGATTCACTCTTGGTCGAGAAATATGGTTTGAAAATATCTTGCATAATATTTTCTGGAATATGTCCTCCATTGTTGTAAAAATAAAGATGATTTTTGCCTTCCTCTGATCGCACAGATATTTCAATAACGGGTCCATTGGGTTTGTTTTCCATCAAAGCATCTCTTGCATTGCTCAAAATATTTACCACTACCTGTGCAAATTCGTTGGGAAAACCTAATCCGTTTATTTGATGGTCTATGCTATTTACAACAGGAATACCGGTACTTTTCAATGATGCATATACCAGACTCATTGCTTTTTCAATTTGCTTATTGATGTTAAAAACCACTTTCTCTTTACCCGGTTTAAAGAAATCTCTGAAATCATCAATGGTTTGTGCCATATGCTGAATCAGACTATTTGCTTTTTTTGAGGACTCATTCATATCTTCTATTTCTACCTCTTTGCTGAGTGCCGATTCGGCTATATCATAAACAATCATATTCAGTGTATTTAGTGGTTGTTTCCACTGATGGGCAATGTAACCGATCATCTCACCCATAGCAGCATGACGTGCCTGTAGTGACATAAGATGGTCTTTTTGTCTGTTTTTCTCCACTTCATCTTTCACCCTTTTGTCCAGCTCTTTGTTGAGTTGCTGTAATTTCAGTTCTGCATTTTTCCGGTCGGTTATATCAATAACCACCCCGGATATTTTCAAGGGTTTTCCATCCGCCTGTCTTTTGGTTACTTTTCCATGATCATAAAACCATTTGTAATTTCCTTCTTTTGTTTTCAGTCGGTACTCCAGTTGATACTGCCCAACTTTGCCCGAAAGGTGGTCTCTCATGTGCTGCATTGTTTTTTCATAGTCATCAGGATGCAACATCGAAGATATTTCATAAACATTTTGTGTCATCACCCCATCGGTATAGCCAAGCATCTCGGCTTTTTTCTTATCATAGGTAACGATCTGTGTGGGATAATCCCATACCCACCACGCTACATTTCCGGCCATCAGCGACAATTCCAGGCGTTCTTTCACCTCTTCCAGTTCCGTAAGTGCCAATCGTTCAATAGTATTATCTCTGAAAGTAAGTTTCACAAATATACCTTCACTACTTTCTTCACAGCTACCGTCAAGGTATATAAAAACTTTTCGCCCATTCATCATCAGGCAACTTTGCAATTTACCAGTTGCTCTTTCTTCAACAAGTTTTTTATAAAAAAAATAGAACTCGTCCTGGTAATCAGGGTGTACAAAGTGATCAAACCTTTTCCCCTTCAGTTTTTCTTTGTCTGCATTCAGCAAATTAGAGGCATTCAAATTAAGATCATGAATTTTTGAAAGCGCATCTGCAATAACATAGCCAACAGGTGCCAAATCAAAATACTCAAAATATTTTTGTTGCGACTGCCGAAGTTCCTCCTGGGTCTTCATCAGTTCTTCGTTCTGCAACTCCAACTCTATCTGATGTACTTTCAGTTCATGAATAATTTTTTCCAAATCATCTACTTTCAGATCATTAGAAAGATCTGAACGCGCCAGAATTTCTTCTGCTTCTTTTCTGATGTTCTTTTCCATTCTTGAAAAACGATAAGAATTAAACTTTAAACAAGCAATGATTTGCCGGATATCATGGCAAACTTAATAAAAAAGTTGTTAAAAAAACATGTTTGATTCATCTATTAATACTTTTTTTTTGTTCAAAATAATTGTTTGTAGAACAGTGGGCAATCATTTAACAACTAACTTCGCAATTCTTTTTCAAAAAGGGTCAGATATTTATCTGTTTTTTATATTTTAGATTCCATCCAATCTAACTCAGGAATAATAAAATGACGAGAAATTTATTACCAGCAGAGCGAAAAACATTTACACTTCACATGCTATACTCTTTTCTGGAGGGTATCATAGCAGGCATCATCATACTTAATGAATTTGTCTTCGTGAAAAGTTTGCTGGGTTCCAACTACCAGCTCGGTGTGCTTTTTCAATTCAGCGTTTCGGTTTTTTTGCTTTTGGTTTTTATCAATGAATGGATAAAAAGAACGCGTAACAAAAGAAAACTGCTGCGTGTTACCGCTATTCTTACCCGTGCGCCTTTTGTATTATTATTTTTCTTTCCACGAAGCGCAGATCAATTGGGCGGAGACAGTATTTATCACTACATTTTCCTGGCCATCTTCCTTGTCTATTTTTTGGGAAATACCATCATTATGCCCTCCATAAACCTTTTTCTGAAAACATCTTACCGACACGAAAATTTCGGAAAACTATACAGTTATGCCACCACGGTAAACAAAATAGTAATGATGATCACTACTTTTGTTTATGGATGGATGCTCGACAAAGACCACTATGTCTTCGTTTATGTATTTCCGGTGGTGGCTGTTTTGGGAATTGCAGCGGTTTTTCTGTTGGCTGCCATGCCTGCAAAAATACACTCGCAACCTGCGAAAAAACACAGCGGCATGTGGAATTCCGTAAAAGATTCTACCATGGGTATGGTTAATATTCTGAGAAACAATCGTGCTTTTCTCGATTATGAAATCGGATTTATGTTATATGGTTTCGGTTTTATGAGTTCTGTTACAGTGATTGTACTTTTTTTTGAATATGGATTGGGACTAAATTATAACAGCATTGCATTTTACAAAAATGCTTATAATATTTTGGCCATTTTCCTTTTACCCTTTTTTGGAAAACTGATGGGTAAGATCGATCCCAGGCATTTTTCCATCATCCCTTTTTCTGCCATGTTCCTGTTTTTGTTTTTCATTATGATTACAGAGTATTTTCCGGTTCATTTCGAATTTTGGAAAATAACACTTTATCACACACTATTACTATACATTATCTTTCATGGTATTTTTGCCGCATCCATGGCATTGGCATGGTTTATAGGATCAGCCTATTTTTGCCCCCCCGAGGAAGCCGGAAACTATCAATCTGTTCACCTTGTGCTTACGGGTTTCCGTGCCCTGTTTGCCCCTTTGCTGGGAATAGTATTTTATGAACAATGGGGGTTTACCACGGCTTTTCTGATTTCCATGGGTTGTTTGTTTCTGGCAATCATATACATGTTTATATCCTCACAAACAGTGAAGGTTCCTTATAGTCCAGGGGTAGATGGAAGTACAGAAGTGAAGGATAAAAGTAAAAATGGTTAGGTTGAGGTTGGTAGTTAACAGGTGCTATGAAACCCTGCGTTGCTCGTACCACTTTATGAAGGTGGAATATACGATAATAAAAAGTGTTACAAATACACTTACTACCGCAGAAGGCAATGCAACCATCGGTTCTCCCTGAAAAAAATTAAATGCTGCAACAGCAGAAAAAGCACTGCTCTTGGTTGTCATCATAAATGTACTGCTCACAATCACATCTCTGCTCATTCCCTTTTTGGTCATCAGTATATGATACAAAAACCCCATTATATACATGGAAATAATCAGAATCACCGACATGATAAATACAATACCAGGTTCGGTAAAAAATATGCTGCTGCTCATCCCCATAATGGGCGTTATGACCAGGAAAAAACCCCATTTGATGATCGTTTCCCGTGATTTTTCAACAGCAGGCAACAATTTGGGATGTCTCAAAAACCTGCTGATAATCAAAGGAACAACAATCAACTGCACCATGATATGAAATATTTTCATAGGATTGATAAGTGATTGACCTAACAGCAGCAACAATATCAGAGGCGTAAACAACATGGCCAATATATGTAACCCAAATACACCCGTCACGCTGAAATTGGTATCCCCTTTTAGCATGGTTGAAAAAGGAATAACAGAAGGACCTGGCGGAGCGGCAGCCACAAGAACAAAACCTACATAGTAAGCAAACATGGCCTCACCCGGAAAAAATATCCAGGATAAAAAGATGAGCGTACCCCCAAAAACAATAAAATTAAGAAAAACAGACAATGCAAGAGGATAGAAGGCATTGCGCAATGAAATCCAGCTTTGAAAGCTAAAACCTGTAGTAGCAAAAACCATCACCAGTGCCAAAACCGGCACAGATATTTCTGCCAGAAAAAGTGTTTTATCACCCAACACCAATCCCAAAACAAGTGCCAGTGTAAGGACAAAATCACGATGATTGATTATCAACAGTAGTTTTTTCATCTGTTTATAATTTGATTAATTCGGTCAGATGGAGCTCGCCAAAACTCCGGTTTTGTATTTTTGTCCATGCTGCGAAATCTAATCATCCGCGTGTGTGTCAAAATTTTTGTCATGGCTCGGTTCATCT
>CAZPVB010000170.1:0-8318 GCA_964589855.1 uncultured Bacteroidales bacterium | reverse complement strand
AGCTTAATCATGGATGTTTCATCTGTTTATAATTTGATTAAATAGGTCAGATGGAACTCGCCAAAACTCCGGGTTTGTGATTTTCCCCGTGCTGCGGAGTTGTAATCATCCGTGGGCGTCTCAATATTATTGTCATGGCTCGGTTCAACAAAAGAAAGTAAAATTATTCACAAATAAAGTATTACCTTTGCACCCACTTTTGCAAAAGCAAAAATGATTCAACAATTATTCACATAAAAATTAAATCTGATGAAAACAGTATCTGTGAGCGGTTCTCAAAGAGAGAACGTAGGGAAAAAAGATGCTAAAGCTTTGCGCAGGCAAGGCATGGTACCATGTGTACTTTACGGTGGCGAAGAACAAGTTTGTTTTACGCTCCCCGAATTATCTTTTAAAGATATTATTTATACACCCGAATCCTGTATCGTAAAACTTGATATAGAGGGAAAATCTTACAATGTTATTTTGCAGGATGCACAATTTCATCCTGTAACAGACAAAATCATACATTGTGATTTTTTACAGGTGTTCCCTGATAAAGATATCAAAATGGATATCCCGATCAACGTGGTTGGAAACTCTCCCGGTGTAATCAAGGGGGGTAAGCTCATTACCAAGATTCGTAAACTTCGCGTTAAAGGCCTTATGGATGCACTTCCGGCGAAAATTGACATCGATATTTCGAAATTAGATATTGGTGATTCTGTAAAAGTTGGAGAACTTGAGGTAGAAGGTCTTGAATTTCTTGATTATTCGAATTCCGTTGTTGTTATGGTGAAAATGATACGTGGTGCAGGCGCCGACCTCGATGAGGAGGAAGAAGAAGGTGAAGGCGAAAGCGAAGGCGAAGGAGCATCAGAAGAAAAAACCGAATAATAAGATACCGGTTTTCCGGTTTTTTAAATTTTTATCATTGCAAGGCATAAAGGTTTTATCTTTATGCCTTGCTCGTTTTTAAGTGTTTTATCAAATATGTTGGAATTACTGAAAAAAGTATTCAGCGCCAAAAATCGTCAAACCGAAAAAGAAGACCATTCTGTGAAATATTTAATTGTAGGACTCGGAAATATTGGACCCGATTATGACAATACCCGCCATAACATAGGGTTTATGGTGCTGGATCACCTGGCAACGAAGTATAATTGTGAGTTTGAACCTGCCCGTTATGGCGATAAAGCGCAATTCAGACACAAAGGACGTATTTTTATTCTGATAAAACCCAGTACTTATATGAATCTTAGCGGAAAAGCGATCAACTACTGGATGAACAAAGAAAAGATACACCAGGACAAACTTTTGGTGATCGTTGATGATATAGCGCTTCCATTGGGCACTTTGAGGTTGAAAGCCAGTGGTAGCGATGGTGGACACAATGGACTGGCAAATATCATAAGCGTAATGGGTACAAACAACTTTCCGCGACTGAGGTTTGGCATAGGAAATGAATACAGTAAAGGCAGACAGGTTGACTTTGTACTTGGAAAATGGGAACCGGAAGAAAAGGAGGTCATTGAACCAAAAATAGAAGAATGCTCTGAATTGATCGTGAGTTTTGCAACCATTGGCATTGAACGAACGATGAACTATTTCAATAAAAAACCCAGGCAAAAGAAATCCAGGAATTCTACAGATCAAAAAACAGATGGTCAATAACGCAAATGATGCTTCTCCCTTACGTGTAACATGTGCTATCATCCAAAGATCAGATCATATTCTTATTGCATGTCGCAATGATCAGGCATCTGCAAAATGGGAATTTCCGGGTGGGAAAACCGAGCCAGGCGAAACAGATGAGTTTTGCATACAAAGGGAGATCAGGGAAGAGTTAAGCATTGAAATTGAGATCCTGGAAAAATTACCAGTTTTCATACATCCTTATCCCGGCAAAGCAATTGAACTAATCCCCTTTATTTGCCGGTATATAAAAGGAGAAATAAAATTAAAAGACCATGTAGATGCAAAATGGATCAAAAAAGAAGCATTGAGGTCTTTTGATTTGATGGAAGCAGATCGACCGGTAGCAGAGCATTATCTCCGTCAATAAAAAACCTGCCATCGTTTATGAAAATTAATGGCAGGTTTTTTTTCAATGGTTGTTTGTGATGATCAAATATCTCCACAATCAACATCCACCCATTGTTTCATAAATGTTTGCAGATCAGCGCGGGTAGCAGATCTTTCATTTCTTACATAAAACCCTGAAGAACAAACCCCTACAGCAACAGACTCAACAGGTTCCAAACCCGCTAACCATGCATTACAAAAACCGGCATTAAAATTATCGCCTGCACCGGTTGTTAATTTCGGTTGTGATGTGTAAGGACCATCAACCCACCCACTTTGTGCAGATGTAGAAATAGCGGCACCATTGGTAGGGTGAATCACAATACCAAAAATATTCATTTTTTCTCTGATCTTTATGGCGCGCTCCACAAGCTTTTCCTCCCGGAGGTTTAAAACCTCCGATATAATGCTCGATTCGCTCATATTCATACTCAGAACTGTATCGGTTTTGTATCCGGAAATGATATTTAGTATTTCCTGAATATCTTCCCGTGTTCTTTTCTTAGGATCAGCCAAATCTATAAATACCAGAGGTTTTTTCATCTGAACTTCAATGATCCTGCTAAACTCTTCCAGAATAGTGTTTAGGTTAGAGAGCATTGTCCAGTTGGTAAAGGCCAACAGATCGGTATTACCAAGAAGTTTTTCAAGTTCGGGTTTGGGGAGGATTTTCAGCAAATTATCCAGATTAACATCTACCAGATTATTCATTTTGCCCATCATAATCTTACCATCGTAAAATTCAAGTGCATCGGTATGCCCGGGATCGGTCAGAGAATAAACATTTTCACATGCTTTGGCAAATTCCTGAAAAATGGGATTTACCTGCGACTCACCCAAAGCACCAATATAACTTACTTTATTGCCCTGCGAAATAACAGCATTGGCCATAATAGGCCCATTACCTCCAATTTTTATTTGAATGGGAACCAGTTCAATATTGGCACTCAATCCGGCGGTTTTCGCTATTCTGTCTGCATAAGACCCAATATCAGAAATTCTTTCATATTCTTCATGGTTTTTTCTTTTGTCCACCACATGGATGATCTCATCAACGAAACCATCAAATCCGACCAGTAAGTGCTTCGAATCTTTATAATTGCTTAATTTATTCAGTGCACTTTGCACAATCTTTACTTGTTCCATATCTATTGGGTTTTCCTGGTTAAAAAATAAATTATTGTTTCAAAACTATTTTTTATGCATTTGCATTTACAATCATCATATTATTTATAGTGCTGTAAATCAAAACACTACAACACATATGATAAGCATCTGCAACGCAGTGCTGTATTTTTCTGATAATCAATCCAATGCAAAAATACTGATTTTCATAAAAAAACAGTAATTAGTTTTCTATTTGATTCACCAAATCATTTGCTTAAGGATATAATGCTCTGTTGATTTTCGGTTATAATGTTCATTTTTATAGGACTGGGAAGAATTATCTTTCATAATTATTTTCTTCGAAAAAAAGATAAGACAAAATTTCACCTATTGGGTCATGTTTGACAAAACTCAATCTTTATCTTTTTGCCAGCAAAATAACTGAATTTTACCTGTAAAGATATTTTCTGATCCAAATACTTTCATGAGATGAATTCCTGGCTCCGATGATTAAAACCGTCCATATAGTTTTGTGATTCTCAGCAAGTCCATTGCATGTTCTTTGGTTAAATTTTCTTTTACGAGCCTCCACTGCCAGAAACCGGAAGGTTTGCCCGGAAAATTCATTCTCGCCAGCGAATCCAATCGCAAAATATCCTGCATCGGTGCAATAGCAATATCTGCCACGGTAGACCAGGCGAGCTTGATAAACGACCAGGCAGGGTCTGTCGTATCAATATTGAAATACTCCTGCATCAGCTCTCTGTCTGCCTCTGAAGATTGTGTATAATGCCCAAGCGTGGTATCATTGTCGTGGGTTCCGGTATATACAAGGTAATTTTTCTCAAAAGTATGGGGCATAAAATCATTTTCTTCACCCGAATCAAAAGCGAACTGCAGGATTTTCATCCCAGGCAGATCAAACCTCATACGCAATTCAACAACATCTTCGGTGATAACACCTAAATCTTCTGCGATAATGGGCAAATCGCCCAATGCATCAAAAACAGCCTGCAACATTTTGCCACCGGGTGCATCAACCCACTTACCGTTTATGGCAGTTTTTTCGCCAAAAGGAACCGACCAGTAGGCAGCCAATCCTCTGAAATGATCAATCCTAAGCATGTCATATAGTGTAAAATTGGCTTCAATCCGGTCAATCCACCACTGGAAATTATCATTTTCTATCCTTTCCCAATTATACAATGGATTCCCCCAAAGCTGACCCGTTTCACTAAAATAATCTGGCGGAACACCGGCAATATGTATGGGGTTCAGATCTTCATCAAATTCAAATAATTCGGGTTTCGACCATGCATCTGAGCTATCAAAGGCAACATACAACGGAATATCACCAATAATCTTTACATCATTCAGATTGGCGTACGACTTTAGTTCCAGCCATTGTTTATAAAAGAGGAATTGGATAAATTTAAAATATTCAATATCTGATTTTAATTGATCTTTATAATAATGAAAAGCATCATGCTTTTTCTTTTTTATATCTTCTTCCCAGTCGGTCCAGGGTTTTCCTTTAAAATGACCTTTCAGGGCCATGAAAAAGGCATAATCATCTAACCATTTGATGTTTTTCAGGCAGAACTTCTCAAACCTAACCTTCATGAGATGATCGCCCTTTTTGAGATAATTGCGGTAAGCTTTACGCAAAATGGGGTATTTCACCTCATGTACTTTACCGTAATCAACCCTTTCATCATCGAAATAAACATTATCGGGCAGATCTTTTACTTCCAAAAGAGATTCTTCAACAAGCTGATCAAGATCAATAAGCAACGGATTACCCGCAAACGCTGAATAACATTGGTAAGGCGAATCACCATACCCTGTATGCCCCAAAGGAAGCAATTGCCATATCTTTTGACCGGATAATACAAGAAAATCAACAAATTTGTAGGCTTCAGCGCCCATCGTTCCTATTCCATATTTTCCGGGTAAAGAGGTTATGTGTAATAAAATGCCACTGGATCTTTCCTGATTTTTCATATGTATTATATTTTACTGTTTTGTTTTTGTGTTTTTTATCTAAAACAAAAATAAATGAATCACTTAATCTATATTTTTTAATTGCAGTTTTCAGATTTTTACCGGAATCAAATGCAAGGAAGATGTATTCTTTTCACAATTTGATAGCACAAAACTGTTATTCATTTTGCCTGTCGGCTATTACTTTTTCGTCTTCATCATCGACAAACAACATGGTAATGGCAGCAATAATAAAAGATACGCCACCCAGGATGAGCGCATAAATGGCTTCACCCCCTGCTATAGTTGTTACAAAAAATCCGAGTATACTGGCCGCCATGATCTGGGGTATCACAATAAAAAAGTTGAATATACCCATATAAGTCCCCATCTTATGGGATGGTAAAGACCCCGTTAATATTGCGTAAGGCATGGATAGAATACTTGCCCATGCCATACCTACACCAAGCATGGAAACAATAATGTAAACAGGATTGGTGATAAAGTATATAGATATAAATCCTATGGCACCTGCAAGTAAAGATATCATATGCGTTATGCGCCGGTTGGTAAATCTGGCAAGAACGGGAAGCAGGAAGGCCAAAAGAGCGGCAAATCCATTATATGCTGAAAAAGAAACCCCTACCCAATCGGCTCCCTTGTTGTATTCTTTTTCGATTTCAAGCAATGCATCCTTCAATCCTTCAGAAACCTCAACGCCTTTGTCTTCTCTGAAAAAATTGACAACACGCATACTCACTACTACATTCGGACTGCCCGATAGTGCCAGTTGCTGATACGTTTCCAGTTCAGTATTGACTCTTTCAAGTTCGTTGAACCATTCTGCCTGGTTTTGTTTGCCTAATTGAAGAGCAATTTCTTGTAATTCTTCAATTTCTGATGCGGATAATTTCATATCATAGATATGACTGGTGACACCGGCAGTGGTGTATATCCACATAGAAAACAGGGCAAACCATGAAAAAAACTGAACAACTGCCAATTGCCCCATTGTTTTGGGCATACGGAAAAGATCATTGATAACAATCACAAATCCACCGGTGGTTTTCCCGGATTTAATAAGATACCCTGTAAGTAGTTGAACCAATCCAAATAAGGTAATGCCTATGGTAAGAATGTATAGCTCGGCTTCGAAATGAAAGAAATATACGACCAGCGTAAACACTAAACCAATTATTATCCAGAAAGGAGAAGACTTCATAAACTTCTGGTAAGGCAAAAAACCTTCCCGTGACTCCTGCTTTTGTTCCCGATTCCCTTTTTCAGATTTATTGAATTCTTCCAACTCCTCAGGAGAATACTCTTTGGTACGAATAACTGTCCACAATACAGACAGAAAGAATACTGCTGCTCCAATATAAAAGGAATACTTCACAGACTTAGGTATGTTTTCACCCGCTGCCACATCTGCCACATTCGAAATTCCTATCCAATTGGTGAGAACATACGGCAATCCGCTGGCTACAACAGCTCCCACACCAATAAAGAAACTTTGCATGGCAAAACCTTTTGTGCGCTGCTCAGGGCGAAGCATATCGCCCACAAAAGCCCTGAAGGGCTCCATGGAAATATTGATAGAGGCATCCAGAATCCAAAGCATACCGGCAGCAATCCATAAAAATGCGCTATTGGGCATGACAATCAAGGCCAGTGATGCCAAAATTGCACCAATCAGGAAAAACGGACGTCGGCGACCAAACCGGTTCCAGGTGTTATCACTCAAATAACCAATAATGGGTTGTATAATCAAACCCGTAACAGGGGCGGCTATCCACAAGATGGGTATGGCTCCCACATCTGCACCAAGACTCTCAAAGATACGACTTACGTTGGCATTTTGTAAGGCAAATCCAAACTGGATACCTAAAAAGCCAAAACTCATATTCCATATCTGCCAGAAACTTAACCTCGGACGACTTTTCATATTTGTTTGTATAAGTTAATACTTGATTTTATTTACATTGCTGCCTGTTAAATATATAAATGAATTTTTTTCGATAACATAAAGCGACTCTTCCAAAAAAATCCTTTTCTGTCACTTTACCAATTTACAAAAAATGAATCAAACCGAAAATGATTTTAAGAAAAAGGGAAACGATGAAGGATAATTTTCTTCAATTTTATTTTTCACGCAAAATAACAAAAAATGTATGAAAGTTTAAGTAATCTGTCAAAAAATACCTGCTGCTTCCATCAGTTACTAAAAAATAAACATGTATCAATAAAAATTTCTGCGATCATAACCTATATCGGTGCAATAAAATGAAAAAACACACCTATGTTTCCATGCCGCGAAACGGAAAATTCTGATCTGAAAACTTTATCGTAATACGTTACAAAATCAATTCCTATGCCTGTTGCTCCAAGCATGGCATTGGAATACGGATTTTCATAGTGGAAAAAATCATCATGCACATATCCGCCATCAACAAATAAATTCATAAAAACACGATAGTGGATCAGTGAGAATTTTTGATTGTGGAAAAAGGGCATCTGATAAATATGATATGGCACCAAAGCATACTTCAGGTTGGTTTTGGCAACCCAGAAATGTTGGCCATCAATAAAAAAATTCTCATATCCTCTTACTACATCGCCCAAAAATCCTAATCCCTGCTGCAAATAATAAGGTTGATGTTTTCCGGCAGATATTTTGACATTCAATCCCGAAGCAAAATACCACCGGGGATTCAATTTCCAATATTTTCTGACCGAGGATTCAAAAGTAGTAAGGTCGACATTGTTTTGCGAAAAAACACCCAATCCATAACGCCAGAGGCGCAGATCAAAATAATGACCTGTAAGCGGATAATATTTCTGATCGCGGTGGTCATTTTTCAATTTGTAATAAACGGAAAAAAAAGAGGGTTGATCATTTTGATATGAGACAAACCTGGGGTTTAAAAGACGAAGTGAATCATGAAAACTATATTGGTCGTACCTGACAGACCATTCATGATAGACATGTATTTGTTTGCGCAGGGTTAGGCCAACTGAAGCAAAGTAATTATTGAGTGCAAAACCATTTTGAGGATCAAAAAACAGTCGCTGATTATACCGGGTCAGATAATGAGTGCGGGTTTCCTGTCTGTATCCCAGCCATACATTCAAACCCAGGGTTTGTGAAGCAGTAAGGTAAGGAA
>CAZPVB010000169.1:0-8348 GCA_964589855.1 uncultured Bacteroidales bacterium | reverse complement strand
TGAGATCCAAACCAACCATCGGGTTGATTGTGAAACAACAGGTAGCTGGTAAACAATTCGTTGGTAAAGGTAAAAACTCCCCTCATCATGTGAAACCAGTCTATCTGACCGCCATATACCACATAAAGGTCTTTATAGAGTGTCATATAGCGGTACCCGGGTATGAGTTCATCGCCCAGTTCGCCCAGTGCATCATAAACACGCACATCGGGTCGGAGGTAGTATTTAGCATCTTCTTCCGCACCGGGTCCCCTGAGCAGCATGCCTCCAGTGTTATGATAGGATTGTGCCCCTGCAATATTGGGATGGTTGATGACAAAATCACGTACCGCTCTGGTTTCCGGTAAAGAAAAGGGATATCTGTAAGCACCACTTTGCACATAGTCGGGTTGCCAGTTCCATCCCCAGTCACGGTTAGGATCATAGTATCCGGTTCTGTCGTCGGTTATCTCTCCATCTTCGTCGTTATCAACCGATTCATTGCCCAGCAGTTCCCATTCGCCGAATTCGCCGGGTTCCACCCTGATCATTCTTCTGTTGTCTTCAGGGTCTTCTTTCCATTGCCCCATGGGGTTGCGTCTTCTCATTTGTGTGATATGTCCGTCGCCATTGAGGTCGTCAAATCCATCCTCATCAATTTTGCCGTCACCATCATCATCTACAGGCAAAGTGCCACTGCGCGGCGTATTTACCGTGTTGGGTTCTTCCATGTAATGTTCCCTGCCGTCGGGATTGGTAACAGGGGCAATATAAAAAACCTTTTCATTGAGCAAGTGGGTGATAAAAGGATTTTTGTTATAGTTCTCAAGCAAATACCAGGCAGTGTATACTGAAACTTCTGCTGCCTGTATCTCATTGGCATGTATGTTTCCGTCTATATAAAAACCTGGTTTTTCCTTGTGTGGCTTATTGTTCAGGTTTGTAATGGTGAGCATCCAGATGTCTCTGTCTTCATAACTTTTTCCGATAGATTCAACAGTGATCAGGTCAGGATAGGCAGTTTCCATGCG
The DNA here is from genome assembly GCA_964589855.1 of uncultured Bacteroidales bacterium. Taxonomy (GTDB): domain Bacteria; phylum Bacteroidota; class Bacteroidia; order Bacteroidales; family UBA7960; genus SKVR01. Next base: position 7,338 of record CAZPVB010000169.1, on the reverse strand, counting down.
CTGGTAAATGTCGTAAAGACCCTGATTGGTGTAATAGCGGTTCCAACTGATCTCAACCTTTGGATTTACCGGGCTTCCCGGCGCCTTAAAAAAGTTTTCTGTCATCAGCACCTCTTTTTGTTGTGCCAAAGCAGATGCGAAAATCAGGGAAATAAGGATAAATATAAAATGATGTCTGCTCATTACATTAGATTTTTTACAAATTTATAGTCTTTGTTTTCAATTATAAGTCAATTATGAGTTCTTTGAAACCGGTGGACTCAGAACCGGCTTTCAGAAGGACGGTTCCCTTGCCCTGAATCAGCCATGATCTTTCAACAGTTTTTTGTGCGTCCAGGGATTCCATTATTTCCTGTGTTCTTCCACTAACAATTTTCTGCTTTTCATCGGTTTCGAAGGTAACAACTATTTTCTGTACCCACCGGATTTTTTCACCAATTTGAGAGGTTGTGGGAAAATTACCTATGTTGGCAATATCTGCCGTTATCCTGAAAAGATCCTTATTGATTTTCTCGGTTTTAAGATTGAGGATGTCTGTTTGGGGACGCAGGGAAGCCAGGTCAAGAATAAATTCGGTATGTTGCATGAAAACCGAATCCATAAGATGAAGAGGCGGATTCTGCATGGCAAAGGGGACTATGCCTCCCACTTCAACTTTTTTCCCGGGAAAATCAGGATGTTCTATGCTTGTCCAGGGTAAAAAAACGTTTTCCAGCTGGTTCTCTTCTGCCCATTTCAGGAAATCTGTTTCTGGAGAAGAACTTTGGTTTTCCTCTTTTTTTTCGGGTGAAGGTGCTTCCCATACCGGCGTGGAAAAACTAAACCTGCCATAATGGTAATACGCCCACTGGAAAATGTCGCCATCATTTCCGGCAGCGGGGGCAGAAGCCCGGTCTTTCAGATGTTTTTTGTAAAGATGACTTACAAGTTCATTGATTTTTACATCGCTCTCCGACCAGCTGGATTGTATTCTTTCCGAGGCTTTATTTTTGTCTGATTTCAAGGGTTTACTAAGGTTATTGGCCTGAGAAAAAGAAACTACGGCAAATACATTTTTAGCATCAAAAAGGAAATCTGCCAGTGCTTTGGTTTCTGTTTCTGAGATGGCATGGTGTCCTGCCCCCCCGGAAAATGCGGGATAGTTATAGCTAAAGTTTTTGCTGATTCTTACTCCCTGTTCACCATCTTCGTTGAATTCGCCGTCTTTGTCATCATCCCATCCTTCGCTAAGAACCTTATATTTTCCTTTTTGCCCTTTGCCTGGATCTGCCTTTATCATGATTCTGTCGTCGTCGGGGTGAGTGATCCATTCACCGGCCGGGTCTTCAATTCTCATAAGGGTTATCAAACCATCGTTGTTCAGGTCATTAGGAGGGTCTTCACCGGTTTTGCCATCGCGATCAAGGTCGGTAGGATTGGCATTACCCTGTCTTTCGTAGCGCAGAGAGGCAAAGTACTGTTCGCTTGCATCGGGGTTGAGGTTGGGGAAGATATAAAAGGTTAGCGAATCCATGAGGTTTGTGATTTGTTCATCTGCCGATCGTGATAAAATGTTCTCTGCAAATTGCAAAGCCATTTCGGTTCCCAGCAGGTGATCGCCTTCGGTATTGGCTACCAGGGCAATGGCAGGACGGTTTTTTGTGTCGCCTTTTCCCAGCGTGATTACCCAAAGGTCTTTCCCGCCCTTTGTTTTGGCAAGTGATTGTTGTTGTATCCAACCCGGATGATCCTCTGTAAGTTGTTGTATTCTTTGCCCCATTTGCTCATGGGTAGCGTAGTTTTCAGCATTGATAACCATGGTATTTTGCTGCTGGTTGCCAGCATTGCTGTTTGCAGTACCTGTATGCAATAGAATAAGCAGGAGTGCCAGCATGAAACCGGTTGTTCTGGTCATTTTTTTGTTTTTATGATGTGTGAAAAGAAAATTTTCATAAAGGTAGTTGTATGAACCCTTTGGGTTGTGCTATTCATTATTTGATGAGAGGATGAGTATAAAAGTTCGAACCAATATTGCAAATCAGGGATGTTTTGCTGATAAAATATGGCAGAGATATGATCCTCAGCGTAATCTGTTTTATGACAAATGTGTACATGTAACTTCTGTTTTCCTTTATTTGTTTTGTAATGGAAAGGCGAACACCCAAAAAGTAAGCCATTGAAAACAGTGTCAAAAGTATGTTTTTTTTTAAAAATATGGAATTATTTCAGGATGACTTTTTTATAAAGTTATTTTTGAGATTGCGATGATTGATGATTGGAAACGGATTCCTTTCTTCTCGTTTTTTCGTTTCCTGAATTTCGGTTATTATTCATTATTTAGCAGGCCAGTACAAAAAGGTTATTGTCCACAAATTTCACAAATGATCACGAAATTAATGATTTGATATTCATATGTCTGACAAAGTAAAAATGAACACGAAAGTTTAAAAACAACTTTTCAGACCGGAATTCTCCGACGTAAAAGTAAATTGTATTGGATTTTGCAATAAAAACTTCCAAAATACTATTGGATTTCAAGTTTTTTGTTTAGGTTTGATTTCTTTTTATTCTGTATTTGAACCGAGCCATGACAATACTATTGACACATACGCGGATGATTCTGGAACGAATGAAAAATCTAATGCACTATTGACAAAACGCGAAGCACTGGCAAGATGGTAGAAATCTACTCGTATTTTAATGATTGCACAGGATCGGCTGAAGAGGCAATCCGGGCCTGGATAAAAACAGCCAGAAAGGCGGTGAAAAAGGCAACAAATATCCCGGTCAGGAATGGAAAAATTCCCAGATTGGTATGATAGGCAAAACCACTGAGCCAATCGGCCATGAAGTAAAATGACAGTGCTGTGGCCAAAACCGAAGAGATGATCAGTAAAACCAGAAATTCTTTTCCTATGATGAGAAAGATATTCCATAAATTACCACCCAAAACTTTTCTTATGCCTATTTCGCGGGTGCGCTGTTCAACAGAATAGGCGCTCAGACCGTAAATCCCAATAAATGCTATGATGATACATATGGCGGCAAATATCCCAAAAAATATACTCAAGATTCTTTGAGAACTGTACATGCTTTTTATTACATCCTGAAGATAATAAGCATCAATAGGATAATCATCCTGAAAGGTATTCCATGTTTGTTCAATTTTTGCCATGGATGCTTGGCGGTATTGTTCGCTGATCCTCACCATCAGATAGTTACCTGTTTTGGACATAGGGTAAAATACCATGGGTTCTATGGGTTTGTGCAAGGAGGTATAGTGAAAATCTTTTACCACACCTATCACTTTCCGGTTGGTGCTTGTGGTGCCATCAGGAAACTGATATTCGTTTGAAATGGTTTTACCTATGGGATTGACCATGCCAAATTCTTTTTTTGCTGCCTCATTGATGATGATGGCATCGGTATAATCCGATTGATTTTGGGAATCGAAAAACCGTCCTTCACTCATCTCAACACCCATGAAATCAGAAAAGTCATCTGGCACCTGCACAACATGGGCGGAATGCATGGATACTCCCTGTTCATTTTCCACATCCATAGAGTTGAAAATATTTACAATGGAAGGGAGGAAGTTAGACACAATCGTGCTGCTCACTTCGGGTATTTTTAAAAGTTCGTTTTGCAGTACCTCTGCCTTTTGCCTCGAAGTATCATCGCGCAGTTCAATAACAACAATGTTATTTGATCGAAATCCCAGGTCTTTATTGTTGATAAACTTAAGTTGCTGAACTACGATAATGGTGGCGGTAATCATGAATACAGAAACAGTAAACTGAAGAATGATAAGTGCCTTTTTGATGATTAGCTGTTCACCTCTCATTCTGTGCTGCAGCACTTTTAGTGGTGAAAAGGATGAAAAATAAAATGCCGGATACATGCCCGACAATACTCCCACAAAAAGCATTACACCCAGAAATATGAATAAAATTTCGGGTTGCCCGAAGTAATTTCTTGCCAATGCCACGCCCATAAGATCATTGATAAAAGGTGTTGCCAATTCTACCATTAACAAAGCCAACACAAAGGATATGGAGGCAAACAGGATTGATTCTGTGAAAAATTGCCTGATCAGATTACCGGAAGTAGCACCCAGTACTTTTTTAACCCCGATTTCTTTGCTGCGCTGATTGAAGCGGCTGATGGAGATATTGGCGTAATTGATGGATGCCAAAACGAGTAAAAAAATGGCAATGGTAAAAAAGATGACCATGGTTATGGGGCTCATCATTGTTACGCTGCCGGTAGAGGAGGTCATTTCGTAAGCCAGTTTTGATTTAAGATGAATATCGGCAATGGGTTGAAATATCAACTGAATGTCGTCGAAAAAATCGAGGTTGCCAATATGACTTTCATAGAAATCGTACCATTTTGTATCCAGAAACTCTTCGGGATTAAAGTTATCCGTAGTTTTTACATATGCCCAAATAAATCTGCTCCCAAAGCTTTGCGACATGATCTCCCAGGTAACGCCATGCATCAGATTGGCCGAAAGCAAGTGGTTGAGCCGCGGCATTGTTGACATTGATAACAATCCGGAGAAGAGCATATGACTGTTTAACGGGGCATCGTTAACCACGGCAGTCACTTTAAAATTTCCTGCCCCTTTGAGAGAAATGATCTTTCCTACCGGATTGATATCGCCAAAATATCGCACAGCCATGCTTTGTGTCATCACAAAGGAAAAAGGTTCTGTAAGCGCATTTTCTTTTTCGCCATAAATAAAATCGAAATGAAAAAAATCGAAAAATGAGGAATCTGCCGCAAATACACCCCCTTCATAAAACTGCTTGTCTTCATATTCGTAAATCATATTTCTGAAAAAATGATTTACCGCAAATATTCTCAGAAACGATGTAAACTCAGGCATTTGATCAACCAACAGTGGTGCCATCGGCAGTGAATTAAGAGCAACACTGCTTTTTTCACCCGAAATGATCATTTCTGTGCCGATACGGTAGATGTTCTCATGATCGGGGTGGTATTTATCGTAACTGTTTTCAAATCTGAGGTATAAAAATATTGCCATAGCTGCCGCCATGCCAATGGATAAACCTATAATATTAAGAAAAGAATATTTTCGCTCCTTGATCAATCTGCGGAAAACAATCCTGAAATCTTTTGATATATTTTGGTACATCTGTTTTGATGATTTTAGATTATTAATGTATGGTTATAACGTCTGATTTCTGCCTTAAGCTTGTTTTGAAAACTCTTGCTTACATCCCTAAATGCCTAAAGCTCTCAAAAATTAAAAAGTCTTATAAAAAATGAAAAACAATCGAAATTAGAATTGTAAATAAGTCATCTTGCTTTAAAACGACTGCAAGATAAGCGATATAAAAAAACTGATCAAAATGATGAGAAGAAAAAACATGATTTGAAAGTTAGGTTTACAAAATGATGTTTAACGAGAATAAAATGAATATTTTTTCGATAAAACTCATTATCAATTAACATGCAATAAGTTGTAAAATGCATAATGGCAGTATTTTATGTAGCATTAGAATGAATGAGTGCTTTTCTTTTGTTTTAAATACGGACAAAGGTTGTCCAATTTCGAACACCCTGCTTGTCACAAAATGTCTGATCCTGCAAACATTGAATATTCTTTTGGTTTGGATTTTTTCAGGAACAACTTAAACCATATTCTGTCAGGATATTGCTTTTTTGTGTACAATTTCAGTATACGTTTCCTGATTGAAAAAATCAATCTCATGGATCGAAACCTAAAACTTATGTATGATGGAAAAAATATTGCGAAAAACAATCTTTCTGTTGGCTTTTTTTATACCTGTTGTGGCTCATTCTCAAACATCTGAAAATGATGATGTTTGTACCGACAAACTATTTGTGTTATGGACCAGCGACGATTTGAACCTGGCAGAAAGAATGGTGCTGATGTATGCGCATACAGCCAAAACCAGCGGGTGGTATGAAGAAGTAACGCTCATCATCTGGGGGCCATCGGCAAAACTTACCTCCGAAAATGCTTCTATTAAAAACAAACTCATGTCTATGCAGGACGATGGTGTAAAAATTGAAGCCTGTATTGTATGTGCCGATGGATATGAAGTTACGGGCATCATGCAGGAAATGGGTTTTGATGTAAAACCCATGGGAAAACCCCTCACTGAATACATGAAATCGGGTGCCAAATTACTCACTTTCTAAAGTTTCTTATCCTTTGTTTGAGAAATTGTAAAAACCTGCATTGTATGTTTAAGTCAAAAAATGCATATTCATTCTATTTGCAGATCACTGTATTGCTGGTCTTTACAGGGATACTCCCTCATGGATTGTATGCCCAGAGTTGCTGTTCGGGTGGAGTGCCCATGGCAGGCAATGTAGGTGGTATATCTAATGTTGAAAGAGGTAATTTGTCACTAAGTCTGAAAATGGACGCCAATATTCTGCAAACCCTGAAAAACGGCACCCAAATACTCGATGATCAGAGCCGCCGGCGCACTACCTATTCTGCTTTGCTGAAAGGGATGTACAGTATTTCCGATTACCTTGCTGTTGAAGGAATGCTTTCTTATGTGAGGCAGGAAAGAACGATACGCCAGGATATATCAGAAGATTTTGCTTTTCTGCAAGGTTTTGGAGACGCCTTGCTCATGATCCATTTTAAATATCTTGAGATGGATAACATCCAGCTTTTTCTGGGTGCAGGTCCCAGGATTCCATTGGGGGCATCTGATCTGAAAAACAGCAGAGGTATAACCATGAATGCAGACATGCAGCCGGGTTCTGGTGCCTGGGACGCTTTTTTGCACCATCGGATATCCTGGTTTCTCCCTTTTTTGCCCTCCTCATCTGCGCACTTTATGATTACCTATCGCCTTACAGGTGAAAATGATCAATACCTGGGTTCTCAGGTTTATGAAATTGGCAATGAGTTGCAATTGCTTTTGGGGTACTCCGGACAAATTTTCGCCAGTGACCAACTCTTTGATTATGGATTGAATGTGCGCTACCGTAATGCCGGAAAAGATACCAATAACGGACAGACCATTCCAGAGACTGGTGGTGATTGGTTCTTTTTGATGCCTTCGATCACGTGGTACTTAAACAACCAAATTTCCATCAGACTCAATGCCGAAATTCCTTTGCACAGTCGAACCATCGGCACGCAGATCAGCCCAACCTACCGGATCAACACCGGGATATTCTGGAATATTCCTTTGATTCGTAAAACCGTTCAGTTGCCAGCAGAAAATGATGGACTGATCAGGGTGCTTTAATTTTAACCGGATTTTGGTTTAAACTTATTTTGTAAATCAATTTATCAACCTCAAAAATATATTGTACCATGAAAAAAAACAGTTTAAATTT
>CAZPVB010000168.1:0-8380 GCA_964589855.1 uncultured Bacteroidales bacterium | reverse complement strand
TCGGATTGTCATTCAGCATCAGTTTATACCTGATTGGTTTTGCAGAGGTATTTCTCAATTATGCAGGTTTTGATGTTACACTAAACAACATCAGGCTGGTGGGTGCAGGCGCATTGGTGCTGCTGACCTCGCTTACTTTTATCAGTACTTCACTGGCCATCAAAAGTCAATATATTATACTTACTGCCCTTGCCTTATCCCTTATTTCTGTTTTTAGCGGCAGTCATGAACACAACCCTGCAGATGCGCTCCTGGATTCGGCCAACAATGCCCTGCCGTGGATTTCCCTTTTTGCTATTTTCTTTCCGGCGGTTACGGGTTTTGAGGCGGGTGTTTCCATGTCGGGCGACCTGAAAGACCCACGCAAGAACATACCGGCGGGCACCATATCAGCCGTATTAACCGGTCTGGTGATTTATATTGGTCTGGCACTGTTTTTTTCTTTTAGCGTTGACCGGCAAACCCTGGTCAACGACCCCAATGTATTGTTCAGGATTGCCTGGGTGCCCGAATTGGTTCTTGTGGGTATCCTGGGTGCTACCCTGTCATCGGCCCTGGGCAGTATACTGGGGGCACCGCGTATATTGCAGGCCACAGCTATCGACAAGATCACACCTTCGGTGCTGGCAAAAGGTTTTGGCGCTTCCAATGAACCGCGTAATGCCCTGATCTTTACTTTTTTTATTGCGCTGTCGGGTATTCTTATCGGCGAACTCAATGCCATTGCACGTATCGTTACCATCTTTTTCATCATCACCTACGGTTTCCTCAACATCACCTATGCCATTGAAAAATGGGCAGGTACCGATTTTCGCCCTTCCTTCCGGATACCCACACTCGTAAGCATTATCGGGGCGCTGGCCTGCATCATTGTCATGATTCAACTTGATGTGGTGGCCATGATCGGAGCGTCCCTGGTTCTGATCAGCATTTTTTTGTTTTTGAAAAGAAGAGAACTTACCTTGCAAACCGGAGATACCTGGAACAGCGTCTGGTCGTCGGTGGTGAAAACCGGACTGGGAAAACTATCGGGACAAAATATCAAATACCGCAACTGGCGCCCTAACGTGATCCTTTTCAGCGGGGGAACCCGCCACCGGCCGCACCTGATTGAAATGGGAAAAGCATTGGTAGGGAAACTGGGCATTTTTACCAATTTTGAATTGATTGAAAGCAAAGACGACAAAAAGATACTCAGTAAAAACAAACAAATTGTTTATGAGGACAGCGACCTGAAAAAAGATGTGGTAACCCGCAGGCATCATTGCCACAACATTTATGATGGAATAGAAGATGTTTCGAGAATTTACGGGTTTACAGGGTTTGAACCCAATACCATTTTGATGGGGTGGCCCAAAAACACGAAAAATGAAGATGGATTTTACAAAACTTTGCGCATACTCAAAAAACTGGATTACAACCTGGTTTTCCTCAACCATGATAAAACATTTGGTTTTGGAAAAAAGAAACAAATTGATATCTGGTGGTCGGGACAGGGGAGAAACCTCAATTTTTCCATTTCCCTGATTCGTTTCATTACCTCTTCGGAGCAATGGCGGACAGCCAAGATCAGGGTACTGGTCATTAGCAACTACAGCGGACTCACAGATAAATACTACGAACTTATTTCACAGGTACTGGACGATAACCGAATAGAGGCAGAGATCAAGGTTATCAACAACAGCATAGAGCAAAATCCGGTGCCGGATATCATGCGACCCGAATCACTCCATACCGATCTTTCTATCATTGGTATAGAAGATGATCAGGAAAATATTCTCGAAAAGATCAACCCCTTGACCGAGAGTTTAGGTACTTGCTTAATTGTCAGATCTTCGGCTGGTTTCGATGAAATTGAAGTTTCAAAACCCCAAACAGATGATTCTCTCATAGAACAGGCAGAACCAGAAAAACCTCATTTTACGATAGCGTCAAGTATTAAACCCGCTCATAAAGAGATTATTTCGAACAAAGTAAACAATACAAGTCAGCATTTTGAGCAAATAACAAGTAGTTTTTACAAAGAAAGCTTCGAAATGATGCTTTCAAAATCTGATTTTTATAAAAATGAACTTGCAAACCTGGTTGAAAAAACAACCCATGAATTGTATGAGGTTTTCAAAAACAAAAAAAATTCAGAGATCAAAGGGATTGCGCTGAAAATATCCAATGATTTTACTTTTCACGCACAACAACTTCTTAAAAGTTTCAGACAGGAAGTATTGGTATTTGAAAAACAATGCCTTGAAAAAAGTACTGAGAAATATTTGAAAGCGTTAAACGCCCATCTGAGAGAGTTTCCGGCAACCATCAGAATTAAATACAATTGGAAGGCATTCAGAAATTTAAAGGTTGATTCTACATCAGCCGCTATATACAAGCATTTTCAGATCATAAAGGCCAGAATTACCGGCAAAGAAGCTGTTTACAAAATCAAAGCAGAACGAATTGCCCATTATTATCTCCATTATAAGAGGATTGAATTTCATAAAGAATTATTCAATGATTTCTATCTGCACTCTTTTTCCAATATCATTTCTTTGAGAAAGGTACTTACAGGGGTTGATGAGGTAATTGAAAAAAGCAAAATGGGTGTGAGGGAAGTGGAAAAGATCAAGAATATTGTATTGATGGAGAAAGACCGGTTTAAAGCTGCTGTACAACTTTTGGAAGAAAAAAACAGGGAGTTTTATTACAGCGTTGGCAATTCGCTGGAAAAAAACACAGTTGCCGATCTTCAGAACTTCAGCAACCTGCTTGACCGTCCGGGGGCAAATTTTCTGAGCAAAGCCTTTGAGAAAGCTTTTAAAGATGAAAAAGAGCTGCAAAATTATATTACAGAATTCCCCGCTCTTTGGTTCAACAATATTCATCTGTTTGTAAATAAAATTTACCTGGATTTTCTCATTCAATCCCTGAAAAACAGAATTGAATCTAAAATCAAAAAGCATAACCTCGATCTTACTACCCTGTTCAACTCTTCTGTGCTGCTTCCCTTGGCTGAGATCAAAAAAACCATCAATAGCTTTCCGGAAAAGGGAAAAGAAATTAAAAAAATTAACAAGAACCTGATCAAAGAGGTAAACATTGAAAACTTCTACCATGGGTTGTACGACGAAATTTCGTCTCTTTTTACAAGTTTGCCACTGATCTTGCCCATTGCAGGAGATGATCTTTCAAAACAACTCGAAGAGAAAAACATTTCCGAAGCGCAGGAGATCCTTATCAGTGTGCGAAAAATCGTAGAATTCACCATTGCTTCAGAGTTGATCGATACCACCAAAAAACAATCGCTGGAGAGCTCAATGGTTTTGGGCAAAAGTATTCATCACCTCAAAGATCTGATACGTTTGATCAACTTCAACCTTTTGGAAGAAAACGAACAAACCATTACAGATACATCAAAAGAAACGCTGGCAGAAGATTTTCTGATACAGGTGGAAAAAGAAGAGTCGATCATCAAAAATATATTAGCAGGACTGGAAAGATCTTTTGAAAAAGGTGTAAAGAATGCTTTTGCGCCTCTTTCTTCCAATATCATCAGCAAAACATCAGGCACCCTGGGCAAAAAAATTCGCGCCTCTGAAAGCAAGAAGATCATAAACCTTACAGATCGTTTGCAATCGGAGGTCAAATACTTTCTGCAAAAGCAGTTTGTGAATATCGTTTATTCGAGAAGCGAGGGGATGCTTTGGTTTGGAAAAATACAGAAGAGCACCTCCAATGAAGAACTTTCCAATGAAGAAGTGTACGAATATCTTGAGCAAAGAGCACCTCAGGAGGAGATCGTACAAAATCTTCCGTTTTATTATGCCAAGCTCTTTTCCGGACAATCAGGCACAGGCGATGATTTTTGGATTGGAATGGATGCGGAGATTTTAAAATTTGAAACCGCCATCAAACGTTTCAAAACCGGACAGGTAGGTTGTATTGTGATTACTGGCGAACGAAACTCAGGAAAAACAGGACTATCTAAATATTTCCTCAGCAAAAATTTCAACCATGATCAGGTTTTTAACATCCGTGCGCCACGGCAATGCACCGCCGATGTGAACGTTTTCGAACAAACGCTGCTCAAATCACTCAATGTTGAAGGACAAGACATTGAACTGGAATTTCAAAGGAGCAACAAACAGGTGGTATTCATCATCAACGATCTGGAAATGTGGTGGGAAAGGAAAGAATCGGGTACACAGGTAATACTCAGGATCATTGATTGGGTGAAAAAGTACAGCAAAAAAGTACTGTTCGTTATCAACATCAATAAGTATTCACTCAAACTGGTGCACCAACTTACCCAGCTACAGTCCTGGTCGCTAAGTACCATCACCTGCAATGGATTTGATGCCCGCCACCTCAGAGACATAATTCTTCTTCGCCACCAGGCAGGTGGCATGAGTTTCTCTATCGGCAGAAAACACGAATCTGAAATGAACGCCTGGGACCAGGCACGATTGTTTAACCGGTATTTTGATATCAGCAAAGGAAACCCGGGATTTGCCATTAATTTATGGATCGCTTCCATCACGAAAGTATCCGGAAGAACCCTTTACATGAGAAAACCTGAACCGCTGGATACCTCTTTCTTGCTCAAACTGTCAAAAGAGCAATTTTTTTATCTTTTGCAGTTTGTTTATCACATGCGTTTGTCTGTCGATAACCTGTCGGATATTCTGCAAACAGAAAGAACCATGATCGAAAACAAGGTACTGAACCTTTGGCAATCGGGCATCCTGACAGAAAAATTCCCGGGTGTATATGCCATTAACGCCCCATTGCATCAGGCAATCATTGACAAGATGGCGGAAATGAAACTTTTGTAAGGATATGGCACTTTTTTGTTCTCGAAAAAAAATACCATGAATATGATACAAATCGTCTTGCTTGTCATTTCGCTTTGGGTACTACTCAGAGCCATCCCCTATTTTGCCAGGATTACCATTTCTCAGCAAACGCACTACGCATTTTTTCTGAAGATATTTCCCTGGCTGGAAGCAGCAGCCTGGATAGTTGTATTATTCTGGTCGATACAAAAATTCGTAAAAGATGAGCAATTACTTCTCATTCTTAATACCTTGCTTGCTATCGTTTTGATCATTCTGATCGCTTGGTTTGTCTTGCGCGATTTCATTGCCGGTGTATCATTGAGAGCCACACAAATGCTCGATACAGGAATAAGGATCAGAGTGAGTAAAGCGGAAGGCATCATCACCTCACTCGGATTTTTTACCCTTGAAATACAAAATAACGAAGGGGAAAAAATAAGGATTCCCTATCATCAGTTATTTGGCCAGCAATTTATACGGCAACCAGAAAAGGGGTATGGTAAAACACAATCGATGCAAACGGTAATATCTCAAAAATGGGGAGCACAAAACATACAGCAAGGTCTCCAAAAGAAACTTCTTGAACTTCCCTGGATACTGCCCCATGAGGATATGAAAATCAAACTTTTACCTAAAGATGATATTTATGAGGTAGAGTTGGTCTTTATCATCATAAAAGATGACATGCGTGCCAAAACAGAAGAATGTATTCGCAGTTTTGTACGTGATCATTTTCCTGCCTGATCGCCTGATGCACCCTTCATTTATCATCTGTTTACAATTTGAATCATTCGGTCAGATATCTGCCCTGCCCAAAAAAATATGGAAAAGAACAATGAATGAGTCCACTCCGAAAACTTGTTTTCGGCAAATCTGTGTTCATTTTCTTTTTTAAACACATTGATTATCAGAATTTAACATCTGTGTAATCTGTGGATAATTGATTTTTCAGAGTGGACTCATGAATCAATTTAGTAAAAATATGTAACTTCGTATAAAAACCTGCCACTGTTGAAGATTACTCCAAGGCATTTTTAGTCATTTTAAAGTTTTCATATATGACACATCAATACCATTTTTACCGATATTTTTTTATTTTCCTGTTCATTTTCCTCACGTTTTCAGGTTTTGCCCTTTCACAGACCTACGATATCAGAATCGATAAGTTTTTTGGAAATGCCATCCACAAAACAAACGAAAACTATCCTCTTAAAGGAGAGGTAACCTATATCGGGTATGAAACCCTCGGGGAAGTAGTGATGAACTGGCAAATCGATGATCAGGAACCTACCAGTGAATTGTTTGACAAAATAGGATTAAACCCTTACATCCCTTTTCGGTATGAGACTGAAAACACATGGATACCCGGGGAAGAAGGCACTTATGATCTCAGGATATGGTTTACAGGGCTAAACGGACAACCCCATGATGAAGCGGCAAGTGATACAACACTTTTCCGGATCGAGGTATATGATGATCTGCCTCTGCGCAATCTGGCATTGCTCGAAAGTTTCTCAAGCATCAACTGTGGTAGCTGTGCGCAGATAACTCCGGTTCTCAAAAAACTTATCGATCAGTATCCCGAAGATTATGCCATGATCTATTATCATCCTCTGCACTATGAAGATAGTCCCATTTATGAATTTAACCCCTACGACCAGGACATCCGAAAAGACCTTTACGAAGTATTTTATACACCCTATTCGGTTGTTGGAGACTTGTTCAGCGGAGGTAGCCAGTACATCGACAATTTTTTGATGGGTAGCGAAAAGGAAAAATTTGCCGGATTTGAACTCTCAGGAAACTGGCACTTCAGAGCCGATGATCAAAAGTTTACGGCCAATATCAGTGGAATATCTTATCCCAACCTTCAAAATCAGGAAAAATCTTATCGCTTGTTTGTGGCAGCAATCAAAGATACTGTTAGTTTTGATGAACCGCCGGGAACAAACGGAGAAAGCCAGTTTTATAATGTAATGCGTTTTTTTGCCCCCGATGCAAATGGGATAGATCTCACTTTTGAAGAGCATCAGGATGAATTTGAACTGCATGTTGAAAGAGATATGCAAGAAACAATCAGCAAGGAAGATCATAAAATATATGCCTTCGTGCAGGAAATCAATTCGAAAGGAATTTACCAGGTATCGGAACTGGATTACATGATTCCTGAAGACGATTCTGAAGACGATGATAATGGTGGCACTGTAAGCGTTGCAAATCAACCCTCGGCAGAAAATCCTTTTGACCTTTTCCCAAATCCTGCCCAAAAAACCCTTACTGTAAGCATTGCCAGCGAATCAAAAATTGAGGAACTTGCCATTTATAACATCAATGGCAGCATGATCAAACAGTTTCATCATATCGACGGCAACGTAGTTATGGATATCAGCGATCTTTCACCCGGTATTTACAGTGTGGTGGCAAACACGGGAAATGCTGCGGTAAGAAAAAAACTGATGGTTGTGAAATAAATCCCTAAAACAAACCGGATCAACTCATTACCAGTCTATGATTTGGCAAAAAAATCCGAAGGCGACAAATGAGATATGATTCGCTGTTTTTATTCCTTTAGGCCATAAATCAATAAATTTCTGTCTTTTAAACATTTCTTCAATGACCAACAAAAAACAAAAAAAAAAATTTCTGCTATTTTTTTTCATATCCCTGCTGAGTATGCAATTCGTTTCTGCCCAGTCAGGTAAAAAAATTCCCCCACACACCCTTTCAACCCTCGAAGGAGAAAACATATCGAGTTTATCTTTTGAAAACGATGGCAAACCTTTTATCCTCAGCTTTTGGGCTACATGGTGCAACCCATGTATGAAAGAACTCAGTGCGCTCGATGAAATCTATGAAGAATTCAGGGATCAGGGGTTTAAGGTAATTGCTGTGAATACTGACGATGCCAGAACACGCGCCAACGTAGTTCCTCTGGTAAACGGTCGCGGATGGGAGTTTGAGTTCTACAGAGATGATAACGGGGATTTTAGAAGGGCTATGGGGGTAAACATGGTTCCTCATACTTTTGTGATCAATGGAAACGGTGAGATCGTTTACCAGCATACCGCTTTTTATGATGGAATGGAGTGGGAAATGCTGGAAAAACTGGAAGAAATTGCCGCTGAAAACTAAAAGATTCATGAAGTTTACATGGAATATCATTTCGGGATTACTAATCTGTCTTCTGCCTGTTTTTACATCAGGGCAAAATATGGGTGATGATCTTCGGATATGGGGAAACTTTCAGATGGAT
This sequence comes from uncultured Bacteroidales bacterium, assembly GCA_964589855.1. Classification (GTDB taxonomy): domain Bacteria; phylum Bacteroidota; class Bacteroidia; order Bacteroidales; family UBA7960; genus SKVR01. The sequence goes on along the minus strand of CAZPVB010000168.1, from coordinate 301 downwards.
GCCCAATATTACCAACCTGATTCACTTATTGGTGCCCCGGAAGTACCGGAAAAAATACGCATGAACGGCTTTGCCAATCTCAATTTGTCTTACAAAAATGTTACCGTTGGGTTGCGGTATGAAAGCTATCAAAATCCGCTGCTGGGTTTCGACAGTCGTTATAAAGGCAGTGGGGTCCCCTACCGTTTTGCCACTTACAAAGAGGAAAATCTGGAAGTAACCGTGGGAAATTTTTATGAGCAATATGGCAACGGTTTGATACTAAGATCCTACGTGGAACCCAATCTGGGCATTGACAATT
>CAZPVB010000167.1:6764-8383 GCA_964589855.1 uncultured Bacteroidales bacterium | reverse complement strand
AGGCAGTGTTAAAGTATTGATTGGTAGGTGAATATGCTGAGTGGTACTCTTGTTGATTTCGTTATTATACCCACAGGATCAATGCAAATACATTAAAACCCCTGATACGATGAACAAACATATTTTTTTAGACAATCTCACTGCCAACATCGGAAAGTTGGCTGCCGGAAAGAAAAATTATTTCTCCCAAAGTATTGATAGTCCTGGTTTTAAAAAACTGATAAGATCTATTGAGGTTTCTGTACCTGCTATCATTGGAGAAGGAGTCTATAAGGTTGAAACCGATTGTAAAGCTGATCTCAATGAACCTGCTGTATTTGTTGCTAAATGGATGGATGAGAAACATCCTACACTCATATATCATCATGGCAACAATGAGCGACCCTTTGACTTTGGAAAGATGTCCAAAAACACATTTGCCCGGATTTTTATGGCACAAAAGGATCTTTTTCCTCTCAATCTGATTGTAGTAAGGGCTCCTTTTCATCATTGTACTTTAAGCGAGTACAAGGAAAAAATGACCGCATTGGAAAATTTCACACTCATGTTGTCTGTATCGGTTCTGATCAATGAAGCAATCATCGTTCTGCTAAAAAAGAGGTCCAATGCACCCATCGTAACCTCAGGTATCAGTCTCGGAGGATGGATAACCAATTTGCATAAGGGTTTATTCGGAACATCAGAGGTTTACATTCCTTTGATGGCAGGTACTCTGCTGGGAGAATTATTTCTTCAGAGTAAGTATAGCAGAATGGTTTCAGACCTGGCACTGAATCATCCGGAGAAAATCAGAAAAATTTTAAATTTCGATGAAATCTTTCAAAACTATAAATTGCCTGAGGTATATCCATTGTTGGCGGTTTATGATCAGTTCATTCAATTCGGAATTCAGAAAATCAGTTACGTTGGATATCCTCTGAAAACCCTCTCTGCAGGACATGTAACCGGGGCAATGAAAAGTGAACAAATAAGAAACCATATTTTAAATGTACTTGAGAATTTACAGAATACAACTGTGCCGGAAATTGTGCAGGATAGATGATGGAATGAATGTTTGCACATGTCTTACTCTTTAAAAAAATAAGTACTCTTTTATTCCGGGAAGGTTACTTTGTATCTTTTAGGCAAAAAAATATTTTATTTTGGAGGTATTTGATCATCAGTTAGGTAATGCATTAAATTTAGCAGAAAATATTTTGTAATTTCGGTAAAAATTCCGACATTTGCACCCCTCAAAAAATAGTATTTATCAATTAATTTTTATTTATTTAAAATGCCAACAAAAATAAGATTGCAGAGAAAAGGTAAAAAAGGGCAACCTTTTTACCATATCGTAAGTGCGGATGGTCGTGCACCCCGGGACGGAAAATTTATTGAAAGACTTGGCTATTATAATCCAACAACCCACCCCGCTACCATTGAACTGAATTTTGAACGCGCACTCTACTGGGTGCAGGTAGGCGCGCAACCCTCCGATACTGCCAGAATGATTTTGTCTAAAGAAGGTGTTTTGCTCAAAGACCATCTTATAAGAGGAATGAAAAAAGGCGCTCTTACTGAAGAACAAGTGGAAGAAAAATTTAATGCCTGGAAAAAAGAAAAAGCTGAACAAGTTGAAC
>CAZPVB010000167.1:3588-6664 GCA_964589855.1 uncultured Bacteroidales bacterium | reverse complement strand
CAAGTGGAAGAAAAATTTAATGCCTGGAAAAAAGAAAAAGCTGAACAAGTTGAACGGGCGCTGAAAGAATCTCAACTCACCGAAAAAGAAAAGCAGAAAAAACTCCTTGACGAGGAGAGAAAGATCAACGAAGCGCGTGCAGAGGAACTTGCTAAAAAACATGCAGCAGAATTGAAAAAGGAAGAAGCAGAAAGACAAGCAGAAGAACCTGATCAAGAAAAAACACCGGAAGAAACTGCTTCTGCTGAGGCACCTGCTGAAGGAAAAACTGCCGGGGAGTCAAAATCTGATTCTGAAAATAAGAAAGAGTGATTCCTTATAATATTAGATAAAGTAAAATATAAAAAACCTGTCTGAATCTTTTCCGGCAGGTTTTTTCTTAGGAGGCTTATATTTTTATAATCTTTTTTCATGCATATTGATCAATGTTTTTTTCTGGGGTCTGTTCTGAAATCCACAGGTTTAAAGGGTAATCTGATCTGTTTTATTGATGCCGATCAACCGCTAATATATAGCAATCTTGAATCGGTTTATATAGAGGTGAAAGGAACACTTATACCCTATCTGATCGAAGATATTAACCAAAGCAATAAGAATAATCAGTTAATTGTAAAATTTGAAGGTGTTGATTCGCAGGAAGATGCTAACAACCTTACTGGCAACGACCTGTATTTACCTTTGAGCCTTTTACCCAAACTGGAAGGAAATAAGTTCTATTTTCATGAAATATTGGATTTTTATGTGATTGATCATGAAAAAGGCGATATTGGTAAAATAGTAAACATTTTGGATTATCCTAACAATCCGATCATGGAAATAGAGCACAATCATAAACGAATTCTCATACCCATAAAAGACGAGATCATTGTAAAGGTAGATCGCAGTCAAAAGAAGATATTTATTCATGCACCTGAAGGTCTGATCGATCTTTATTTAAGTGAATAATGACCAATTGATTGAGATATGTTTCACTTTAAACAGTTTTCTGTAGACGATTCGCTTTGTGGAATGAAAATAGGTACCGACGCCGTTCTGTTAGGTGCTGTGGCAGCCAGGTACCGATCAGTTAAGGTGTTGGATATTGGCACAGGATGCGGTATTATTGCCCTGATGATTGCCCAGAAAGGTGGAGATATTATTTACGCCATTGATGCTGATCAACAAACTTGCCAGCAAGCCATGCAAAATTTCGCCAGAAGCCCCTGGCGCAATAAATTTAATGTTATTGATGAATCCCTGCAGTATTTTGGAAGTAATTTTCATTCTTTCCGTTTTGATCTTATTGTTTGTAATCCACCCTATTTTATCAATAGTACGCCGAGTCCCAATGATCTCCGCAACAAGGCAAGACACAACAATTCCCTCTCTTATATCGATATCTTTCAATACGCTTCCAAACTGATTTCCGATCAGGGGAAATTATTGATAATATTTCCCGCATCGCACCAGAAAATGCTGGATGAATATGCATCACAAAAAAGTTTTTTCAACAGCAGAAATATTTTTATTCATCCTGCACCAGGTCATTTACCCAAAAGAATCATCGCAGAATATACAAAGCAAAAACCTGCTTTTTTGAAATCTGAAAGTTTAACCATCCGAACCCCCTCGCGTAATGAATTTACTTCTGAATATCAGCAGTTAACCAATGCCTATCATCCTTTTTTCCCTGATCAGGATGAAAAGGTGTGATTTTTTATATTTTTGCTTTTATCATCATTTCCTTCAATCTGATCCTGATAGATGAGCATACTCCAAAAATCTGTTTATATCATGTTTACAAAAAATGCGCACAATATTGTTTTCAGGTAATTCTCCGGGTCATAAAAGAAAAAAGCGGTTGATCCCTAACAAAGGATCAACCGCTTTTTTTAATGATACGTTGCAGATAATTATTCTACCAGATTCTTATGCTTTCTCTTGTTGAATGTTCCTGATCAGTGCTCACCATGCATGAGTTTTTTAACCAATGGTGCTGTAATGATACTTATTAAAGCCACCCCAAAGGCGATTACAAAAATACTTGAAAAAACATTGGTATATGAAAGTAAAGTATCATAGGCACCCCCTTTTTCCATTACAATTTCAGGGTTTAGTCCGGTAATGTATTCAGATATACGATCGAGGAATCCTCCGCTGCCAGTAAACTCCCTTTGGGTAAATTGTGCAATAATACCGGCAATATACTGCGCGAATGAAATAGAAAGGAACCATACCCCCATCATAAAAGATACTACTTTGGCAGGGGATAACCTGGTAACCATAGAAAGTCCGATAGGGCTAATAAAAAGTTCGCCAGTGGTAATCAGTAAATATCCTATAACAAGAAAGCTTAAAGGAACCATACCCGTTTCAGAAGCAAACCTTGCCCCGATGGCAAAAACCAGAAATCCGAGTCCTAACTGGGCAATACCAAAACCAAATTTGAAAGGAGTATAAGGGTTGAGTTTTGCTTTGGCCAACCAAGTCCAAAGCAATGAGAAGGGCATTGCCAGTAATATGATAAACAATGCATTTATGCTGTTAGATTGTTCAGCATTCATAAAAACGAGGTTAACATTTTTATCGGCAAAAAGTGTGATGGTGCTTCCGGCTTGCTCGAAAAATGCCCAAAAAACAGTACTGAAAAAAGCTAAAATAAAAATAGCGATGATTTTTTCCCTTTCTACTCTTGAAATCTCTATGAAAGATTTTCCCACAATAAAAAGAACCAATACCAGCATCATATAAAGCAAATAACCGGCAAATTGGCTTTTGTAAATAAGGAAGGTAAGCAGTGGAACCGACAAGAAAGAGAGTAATATCGACCAGCTAACATTTGAAAGACCATATTTTTTTACTTTGCCCAGCCCGGTGACAGGTGCAGCTCCGTTTTGAGCAAAAGTACCATTTTTTATTCCTATCTGAAAAATAATCAATCCGATAATCATACCCAGTCCTGCCAGTCCAAAGCCATAAATTCTTCCGTATAGTTCAGCCACATAACCGCATGCAAGTGGAGAAATGAAGGCTCCCAGGTTAATACCCATATAAAAAATAGTGAACCCTGCATCCCTTCTCGGATCACCCTGAGGGT
>CAZPVB010000167.1:0-3488 GCA_964589855.1 uncultured Bacteroidales bacterium | reverse complement strand
ATACCCATATAAAAAATAGTGAACCCTGCATCCCTTCTCGGATCACCCTGAGGGTAAAGAGCACCTACCATAGATGAGATGTTGGGTTTGAACAATCCATTTCCGGTAACCAGAAATCCCAGGCCGGCATAAAAAAGGAATCTGTCGCCCACTGCCATCATAAACAATCCAATAGCCATCATAATAGCCCCGGTAGTGATTGCCTTACGATATCCGAGGTATTTATCGGCGATCATACCTCCAATTACAGGTGTGGCATAAACCAATGCTCCAAATGCGGCATAAATCTCAAAACCCCTGATGCTTGCAGCGGATTCGCCCATTTCAGCGTACAACTCTCTTACAATGTAAAGAACGAGCAGGGCGCGCATTCCATAATAACTGAATCTTTCCCATAACTCTGTAAAAAACAGATAGTAAAGTGCCTTGGGATGTCCTTTTTCCATTTTTAGATATGTTTTAATGAATGAATAATTTTATTGATTTTTAAGGGTGTTTGTTTTTAAAGACCAGCAAAGATAAAAAAAACATCATTGAAACATGAGAAGTTTTGTCAATCATCAGGGATGGTAAAACCCAAATAATGTCAGAATAATGCCACCCCCGGATAATTACCGGCAAACAAAGCAGCACGATCATAACCAGATATAAATTATATGGGTTAGGTTTTTTTGCAGCAACCCATTAACTTTGCAACACCTTAAAAAAGAGGTATGCAAGCAGGTTGTTATTTATTTTAATTTTACAATGACTACACAATATTCAAAAGCAATAAGCGAAAGATACGATCAGTTATCTGGTCAGGAATGTTGCCTTTCATGCGGTGGCGCTATAGATTATGCCGATATTCAACCCGGATTTTTTTGTGCCGATCTGGGGTCAGGAAAAGGGTTTGACGTATTAAAAATGGCAACTATGGCAGGTCCCGAAGGGTTTGTTTTTGGTGTGGATGTTTCCAGCGAAATGATGGAAACAGCGCGTAACAACGCAGCAAAACTCAACCTTAAAAATGTTGATTTTGTAAAATCAGAACTTGAAAACATCAATCTGCCTGACGAAAAGCTCGATTTTATCTTGTCAAATTGCACCATTAATCATAGCCTTGATCAGGCAAAAGTATGGAAAGAAGTGTATCGCCTGCTTAAACCCGGAGGTGTATTTATTGTCAGCGACATTTATGCGCTGGAAGATGTACCCGAAGAATACCGAAATGATCCGGTGGCAGTGGCAGAATGCTGGGCAGGTTCCGTTACAAAAGAACAATACATGAATAATCTTGCAGAGGCAGGATTTGAAACCATTGATATATTAGAGGATTCGAAACCCTACAACAAAGGCAAAGTGAAAGTTTGTAGTTTTACCATCAAGGGTGTCCGGTAAAATTTCCCTGATAGTTACCACAAAACTATATATATAATTTAGAATGAAGATAAATTAGCAAAATGATGTATTTTTCCGGGTAAACTTCTCTTGTTTTTGCAATATATTTCGTAATATTGTACTCAACTCTTAGGGGTAATAATAAATTTTTCTCATCAAATAATTTTCAATATGCAGTCATTAGTAAAAAAAACCGAAAACAAAGTAAAGGTTCAAAAAAAAGAAGCACAATGTTGTGCTAAAATATCCAACAGCGCTGTAGGTTGTCATGATTAATTCATTGATCATGGCATGATCAGGTATTAGAACTTTTAAAATAACCCGTAGTCAGGTTAAAACACCACTGAATAAAAGTGTGATGTTTTTACCTGACTGTTTTTTTTATGTAATACATTATTATAACATGTATAAACTTTCAGCACACAATATTATCGCTCCTGTTGAAGGTACAGGAAAACATATCATCATAAATATACTTTCCGGCAATGCCGATATTCTCTCGACAGAAGAGGTGAAAGCATTGGAGGAAGCGCCTCAAAGTGGTAAATATCCACAGGCATTTATTGAGAAGGGATATGTAGTTGATCCTGATGAGGAATATCAGCGTTATCAGATTGAATATATCAACTTTTTGGAAGAAAGAGAAAAAGAAGAGATCCAGATATTTTTCGTTCCTACCTATGCATGCAATTTTGTATGCTCTTACTGCTACCAGAGTGGATACGAAAATCCCAAAGAACAACTCTCCCGCTCCGTTGTAGATGCATTTTTTTCTTTGATAAATCAGAAATTTGCCAACCGGAAAAAGTATATCACGCTTTTTGGGGGCGAACCTTTGCTCAAATCGGAAAAATATAAGGATTCCATTGCCTGGTTTATCAAAAAGGCAAAGCAAAATTCTATAGATATCTCGGTGGTTACCAATGGTTATTATCTTGATGAATATTTACATTTGCTCGAGGCCGGTTCTGTGAGAGAAATACAGATTACCCTTGATGGAGTGGGGGAAGTGCACAATGTAAGGCGCAGACTGAAAGCCAACAACAAGCCCACTTTTCAAACTATTGTAGATAATATTGATGCTTGCCTTGAAAAGGGACTTACCGTTAACCTCAGATCTGTGATCGATCGTGATAATCTTTATCGCCTGCATGAATTGGCGCAGTTTGCCATTCAAAAAGGATGGACAGAAAATCCTTTGTTCAAAACCCAGCTGGGGCGAAATTATGAACTCCATTATTGTCAGGATGGAAAATCAAAACTATTTGATCGCATCACTCTTTATCAGGAACTTTATAAGTGGATAGAAAAATACCCCGAAATCATTCGCTATCACAAACCTTCCTTTTCTGTAATGAAGTTTTTACAGGAAAACGGCGAATTACCCCGGCCTCTTTTCGATGCTTGTCCTGCCTGTAAAAGCGAATGGGCAATGGATTATACCGGTAGTATATATTCCTGCACAGCCACCGTTGGAAAACCAGGAGAAAGACTGGGTACCTTCTACCCGGAAGTTTCACTGGACCAACAAAAGATAAATCATTGGCAGCAAAGAGATGTTATGCATATTGAGCAATGCAAAAAGTGCGATGTCCAGCTTGTTTGCGGTGGAGGTTGCGGTTCTATTGCTTTTAATCAGAACCGCAATTTGCTCTCGCCCGATTGTCGTCCGATAAAGGAATTAAGCGGGTTAGGCGCCAAAGCGTATTTTCTTTCAGATTCGCTTTTGAATAAATAAGTTGAATTGGCATCAGAGCATCATTGATACATATTTACAGAGAAGACAGAATAAAAACCTTTTCTTATCTTTTTTGCTAAGATAGCAGAGGTCATTTACGCTTCCCAATATTCCAGTGATTATTGCCCTGTAAACATATTTTTTAGCGTGTGCTTTCTTTTTAAGTGATTTTGTGTATCCTTTTTCAAAACAGGCAAAAAAACACACAAAATAATATCTTCGTTTTGCCTTTTGTTGGAAAGAATATTATAATTTAGCAAAAACCTAAAATATTCATCATAACAACAAAAAATATAATTATGGAAAACATTGACTGGGCAAAACTCCCGTTTGGTTATTTCAAAACAGACTATAATGTTCGGTGCTACTA
>CAZPVB010000166.1:4607-8525 GCA_964589855.1 uncultured Bacteroidales bacterium | reverse complement strand
TTATAATTATTATTACCAACTTTTTTTTTCGTATTTTTTCATAATAACCTATAATACACTGATTTACTAACCCTTGCGTTCAATTACATTTTTAGTTTACTCTATAACAAACCGTAGTGTAAATCCTTATTTTATAGCGAAATATACATTTTTTCCGTCATATTATCAAACTTTTTTTCACCCCGTTTTCTTAAAAAGTAAAGAAACCTCTGTATCCCAAATATATCAATGGATACAGAACATTTCAGAATAAATTCATTATATCTTTTTGTGTCGAATGTGAATGATTCGATATACCAAACTGATCTTTCAACCGGAAAAAAATAATGCCATGTATAGTCAATGCAATGAAATTTCGGTTTAACAGGATGATTCTGACTTGCCACTTATTTTTCAGCTTTGCTTCAAAATAACGCTGGTGGAAAGTTTGGGTTGAAAATAGCACAAATGGAAATAAAATCCTCAATAAAACTCAGGCTAAATGGCAGAATAAAAGATCGTTTTAACAATGAGTCCACTCTGAAAAATTTTATTATCCACAAATTACACAAATTAACATTAATCCATGTCGTTGATTACCAGTTCAATAAGAATTTAATATTTTCACCAATGAATTAAAAATGACTTTTCGCTGCAGACTCAGCAATAGCAAGTGAAATGAGATTCGGGAGGAAAGGCAGTAAAAACTAACCAAACAAAAACTGATGGTTACCAATATAAGATGCCATGATGAAACCTTCAAAACACACAAGGATGATAATTCGAAAAATGAACCGGGCAATGGCAAAAATTTTGACACACACGCGGATGATTATAATTCGTGACGTGGCAAACAAACAAAACCTGTATTTTAGCGAGCTCCCCCGTTAGAAATAAACGGGACAGGCATCTGACCTGTTTAATCAAATTATAAACAGATGAAACATCCATGATTGGCTTAAAACACACACGAGCATGATTATTGGGGTAATGACAAAGGCGCGTAGCGCTGACATTATCGGGTTCTCATTAAAGTTGTAACATTATAATAATCAATATTTTAAAAATTATAAACAGATGAAAATCCAACGCAATAAATCTAGAAATCGTGTAACGCTGAAATTACAATAAAATCTTTATATATTTGTGAACTAATTAATTGAATTATGGGAATATGGTGGATCGTGTAAATTCGCAGATTTTTTTCACACAGAGATAAGGGTAAACAACTCAATTGATCCTTCCCGAAATTTTTTGCCTGCGTTTGAAATAAAAATGGAATAAGTGCTTGCTTGCATTTATTTTCAGGCATCCAGATAGAATGTTCCGACAATTATTAAATACTGGAAAATGGATAAAATTGATGTTCACAAAGTCTTTGCAACCTGTTTCACAGGAAACGAATCCCTTGCTTATGCATTATCGGAGGAACTGGAAGATGGCAGTATCTGCCTGGATATTGGTCAGTACATAAGTTTTATGGAATCCCTTCAGGACAAGACTGCTGAAAACCCTTTCTGGAAAGACAGCGATGACTTTAAGAAAAATCTGACAGATGGTGTGTTTGTGTCTGTCACGGGGGAGCAAACCAAACCTTTTATCATTCGCAATGGCAAGGCTTACCTGCATAGGTTCTACACGTACGAAACGCAGATTCTTTCAAAGATTTATGCGCTTAAAGACCGGTTCAGGGTGGTAACCGGTGGGCCGGGAACAGGGAAAACTTATAGTGTGGGGCAGAATCTTATTGAAATGCTAAGTAAAGATGCAGATTTGAAGGTTTCGCTTGCTGCACCTACGGGCAAGGCCGCTGTGAGAATGGAAGAAGCCATAAGGCAGTTTGTGGAAAAAAATGAGAGCATTAAGGATGGTCAAATGAAGGATAAACTTAAATCCCTGAAGGCAGAGACCTTACACAGATTGTTAGGGTACAAACCCAACAGTGTTTTCTTTCGGCACGATGCCAAAAACCCACTCCCTGTGGATGTAGTGGTGGTAGATGAAGCATCTATGATTGATGCTGCTTTGATGGCGAAATTATTAGATGCCATTGGGGATGAAACGCAGTTGTATTTGATCGGGGATAAAGATCAGTTGGCATCGGTGGAAGCAGGATCTGTATTTGGCGATATTTGCAGATCGGTGTTGGATGAAAACAGGAAGGCTGGACAAGTGGAGAAAGTTGAGAAGAAGTTTAGTAACGGTGGGATGATTGAGATGAGGATAAAGAATTTCCGGGCTCAGAACGCTCCAAAACTCATTGAATTTAGTCAAAAACTCATTGATGGGGAATCCGACTTTATTTCTCAATATGAGAATAATAATGAAGTTGAGATCGATCAAACTTTCAGTAAAGAAAAGTTTAAGTCGATGGCAATGCTATACAAGGATTACATTGATGAATCCGACATTGCCAAAGCATTGAAAAAACTGAACAAAGTACGCTTTTTGTGCGTAACCCGCGAGTATGACCATAGTGTGGCCGAAACCAACAAGGCAATAGAGAAAATCCTCCGCAAAGAAATAGAAGACCCCACGTTGTTTAGTCCGAAATTCGGATTTTATCACAACCAGCCCATCATCATCACCCAAAACGATTACAACCTGGGTTTGAGCAATGGCGATGTGGGTATTATCAGGAAGGATGAGAAGGGCAATATGAAAGCATTCTTTGAAGACAGCCGCTCTGAAAAAGGATATAAGTCGATACCGGCCGGTTATCTGAACGACTTTGAAACCGTTTTTGCCATGACCATCCACAAAAGTCAGGGATCGGAGTTTGAAAACGTGGTGGTGTTGTTGCCTGAAAAGCAGGCGCGGAAACTGCTTACCCGAGAGTTGCTTTACACTGCTGTTACCAGGGCAAAGAAAAAGGTGCTGGTGCAATCCACCCGGGAAGCATTGTTGCACTGTGTCGAAAGCAGCGTAAGCCGCGCATCAGGGTTAACGGAGAGACTAAAAACGGAGGGAATAGCATGAAGAATTTAAAGGTGATTACATCAGGCAGAATGGAAGACCTGAGTGCCAGGTTGGGTAAAAACCTGAAATCTATGTCAACGCCGGTTTTCAGTAAAACCATGATCATCACTCAGGGTGCTGCCATGAATTCATGGCTTATCACAACGTTGACCCAAACCAACGCTATCTTCGCCAACTATGCTTTCCAAAACCAGGATGGGTTTATGGGAAAAGTGTACGAATTGCTTACCAATGAGAAATATGCCAATAATCGCGATGTAATTAAGTTTGGGGTTTACCGGCTTATCGGTACCGAGGCGTTTAAGAAAAACTTTGGGAATATCGCTTCTTATTTCGAAGGCAATGACCTGCGCCGCATCCAGTTATCAGAGAAAATTGCCGACCTGTTTGATCAGTATCAGTTGTATCGGGCTGATATGATCAATGGATGGGAGCAATCAGGTGAAAACCGTGTTGCTGAAGGTGATGAAAAATGGCAGCAGTGGTTGTGGAACGAACTGAAAATTCCTTCCAAATACGCTATACGACAAACTATTTATGAAAGACTAAAAGAAAATGCGGATAAGGTAAAACAGGTTTATCCCGAAATTCACCTTTTTGGTATCTCAGTATTTACCGGTTTTCATCTCGATTTTTACAAAGAACTGTCCAAGTACATTCCCGTTACCATCTATCTTTCCCTGCCTTGTGAAAATATCGATTATCAGCACACCTTGTTGGAAAGTATGGGTGCAAAGAATGCTGAACTGATCAACCAGTTTGCAAATGTTAAATTTGAATCAGCAGGAGAGGGTAGGGGCAATCCGGCTACCATTCTGGCGAAATTGCAATCGAGTATTCGAAAAAACAAGGAGTTGGAATGGAGTAAAGACGATGCATCCGATGGTTCCCTGCAGGTTACTTCCCATTATACCCCGGCGCGGGAAGTGGAAGCGCTGTACAACTACTTGCTCGATCTTT
>CAZPVB010000166.1:2491-4507 GCA_964589855.1 uncultured Bacteroidales bacterium | reverse complement strand
CATTATACCCCGGCGCGGGAAGTGGAAGCGCTGTACAACTACTTGCTCGATCTTTTTGAGAATAAAAGCGAGTTGAAGCCTTCTGAAATTCTGGTGGTAGCTCCTGATGTCAATGTCTATGAACCTTTCATTAAGGCCGTTTTTCGCAATGCCCCTGTCAGACTTCCGGTAAGGGTTTCCGGTGCAGCCCGCAATATGGGCAACACCATCACTGCTGCCCTGGAGCTCATCTGCAACCTGGGTGAAGACGAGCTCACTGCAGAAAACGTGGTATCGCTGCTGGAACAGGATCGTATCGGAAAAGCCTATCAAATAAAGGATACCGCATACGTTCGTTCGGTGGTAAGTGATGTGGGGATACGTTTTGGCTGGGAAAACGAGATGAAAAACGACTCTCATCTGGTAAGTTTCAATTATGGTCTGGAAAGGATTATCCTGGGATATACCATGCTTACCGATGATGAGTTTGACGTTTCCTACCGCCTTACCGATGAAGAAAAAGAGATGTTGCCCGGCGGCAGTCTCACCACTTTCCCTTACAGAGATACCGAAGCGCAGGCCAGTCATGATCTGCTGCGCCTGAAAGCCTTTGTGGATGACCTGGTGAATCTTTTTCAGCAACAAGCATCCAGCCAAACCCTGTCCGAATGGAAAACCCTTTTTGTGGAGGGTATCCTGAGCCGAATGGTTTGGAGTGATGATTTTGAAAAGGAAGACCGAAAGGAACGCAATGAAATATTTCGCGCATTAAACTATATGTCTGATCTGAAGGAGACCGATGCCGGCGAAACAGTTCCCTGGAAAGTTTTTCTGAATGAGTTGAAAACCCGTTTGTTTGCCGAAAGCCGGGAGCATGAGATGAATACCGGTGCCATTACCTTTACGTCGGCCATTCCGGTCAGGGGGTTGCCTTACAAGGTAATCGCCTTTATCGGGTTGAACAATGATGCTTTTCCCCGGCAGGATCATCACCTGGGTTTCGACCTGATGGGCAACGACTACCAGCCCGGCGACCGCTCCAAAAAGGAAGCCGATAAGTCGCTCTTTCTCGATACCTTGATGGCTGCCCGCGAAAAGCTTTACCTGAGCTACATCGGGCAAAGTGTGAAGGACAATGCCGAAATCCCCCCTTCCATCGTGCTCGATACCCTGATAGATCATCTCAAGATGGAGGAAAAGGTGGTGAAGCATCCGCTGCACGGCTTCAGCAGACGCTACGATGGCATTGAACTCTTCACCTATCTATACGGTGACTCTGCGGAAGAGAACATTCACAAGACCAAAGAGACCGAAACGAATAGCGGGGAGGTAGCCGAAGAGATCTGGGTGAATGATTTCGTAAAGTTTTTTGAAGCACCCATCGACTGGTACTTTAACAAGGTACTGGGTGTCTATTATGGTGATGATGCCGATGATACCTTGCCAGAAACGGAGTTGTTCGGGTTAGACAATTTACAAAAATGGCAGGTGAAAAACGACTTTCTAACCATCGAAAGTGAAGAGAAACTGGATGACTATATCCGCCACAGCGCCATGAAGGGAAAACTGCCACTGAAAAACCTGGGGCGCAAAACCGTGGAAGATTTGTGGGAAGACATTGCCCCTTTGCGGGAACGCTTTTTGGCGCTTACCGATGGAAAGAAAGAGTCGGGCGTTTCGGTTGATCTGGTAGTGAAAGGGTTTCGAATCAAAGGGATTGTGAGGGATATTTTTGATGGGGAATACATTCATGTGAGCATGTCCAAAGATATTACCAAATATAAAGTCAGGGCGTATGTAACATCCGTGCTGCTTTTTGCTTCCGGTGCCATAAAAAGTGGCAAATTGCTGACCATGAAGGACAAGACTGATATAGATTATTCATTTCAGGACAAAGGTTCTGCCCTGAAAAGACTTGAAGAACTGGCCGCCTTCCTGGAAGAAGGGAAAAAGAAACCCTTGATTTTTACCGTGGGAAGCACCAAAACAACCAGAAATCAACCGGATATTACGCTTGAATCAGTAGGGAAAGCTATA
>CAZPVB010000166.1:0-2391 GCA_964589855.1 uncultured Bacteroidales bacterium | reverse complement strand
CAAAACAACCAGAAATCAACCGGATATTACGCTTGAATCAGTAGGGAAAGCTATACTAAAGGAATTAGATGATAGTACTTTTAATGGTGGCTCTCCGGCAAACCCTTACATTCAAAAGTTGATGGATGAAGGCTACTTTGATAATCTTACGGATGATGATGTAGGAAAAATAAAAATCCTTGCCGATTTATTAAAAGTTTGATAATGAGTATTTATGATGAAATGATCAGGGTTTACGCGATATTCGAATATTCATGATAGATTTTATGTGCTTTTGATGATAAAAATGAACCGAGCCATGACAGATTATCGCTGCGATTCAGCTTCAGTTGAGCGACAGCGTCGCGGAAATATTGGTAGTTTTTATTGTAAACAACGACAACAAGCTCCAGCGGAGCGATGATATTTTAAAAGATAACAGAAACAGATCGTTTTGATCTGTGAAAAGGTCGTTTGATTGGGTTACTAAACGTGCAAATTAAGCGAATATTTATGTTCGATTTTCAATATTCACACCATGAAAAAATTTGACATACAAACTACGCCACTTGAAGGCACCAACATGCTGGAAGCCAGTGCCGGTACCGGTAAAACCTATTCACTGGCCGTATTGGTTTTGCGATTGGTACTGGAAAAAAATATCCCCGTTGAAAAGATATTGATGGTAACCTTTACCAACGCTGCGGTGGCGGAGCTGGAACTGCGCATCCGGCTGTTTGTGCGCCAGGCTTTTCGTTATGCCGCCAATGGAGAAAAATGTGAAGCTGCCATAAAAGGCATTGTGGATAAAGCGGATAAGACAGAAGCCGCACTCAAACTCAAAACCGCCGTTCAGTCACTGGACAACCTGTCGGTGATGACCATCCATAGTTTCTGCCAGAAAGTGATCGGGGAGTTTACCTTTGAAACCAACCAATCCTTTGATTACGAAATTGTTACAGAAGACAGTTTTATCCTGAAAAATGCCACCCACCGCTTTGTGCGAGAGTACATGAATGTGCTGGATTATGAGCAGTTTAAGGAAATTGAGAAAGATGTGAAGGTGGATAAGATGCACGAACTGCTTCGCAAGCACTTGCAGGGGATGGAGTTTGTGGATTCCGGTCTTGATACCGATGTTTCCCTTGAAAGCATTAAAAAACAGATCAAGATAAAAAATGATGAATTTGATGCGTTTATCAAAAGTAAATTCCCGGAAATCATTAACACGGGAAACAAGGATGCGTTGGCCAAGGAAGCAGCAGCCGGAAATATTTCTGAATTTAAGAGACGCTTCAACGACCAGTTAAAGAAACCGGCCCAGTATTTTCCTGTTTATGAATATTTGAGAGATGATTTCATTCAATATCAGATTGCAGCACAACAAGCAGAATCAGAAATGTACAATTATTTCTATCTGAAATTCTTTCAACAGGCAGAAAATCAGATTAAAGAGAAGAAGCAAACCAAAGGCTACATCTCGTACGACGATCAGATCAAAACCATTCATACGGCCTTGCAGAATGACGATTTCAAAAAACGGTTGCACGAAAAGTACGATGCTGTTTTTATTGATGAATTTCAGGATACCGACCAGTATCAGTACGAGATATTCAGCATCGTGTTCGATGGCCGGATTTTGTTCTACATTGGCGATCCTAAGCAAAGCATTTACGGATGGCGCGGCGCCGATCTTGATACCTATAAAAGAGCCAGAGAAAAAGCCGGTGAAAACAATGTTCACACCCTGGGAACCAATTTCCGCTCCACTCCCCAGCTGCTCCTGGCACTTGAAAAACTGATGAATCCCGCAGGTGATTTCAATATGTTTCAGGACGATAAGATTCGGTTTGAATCTGTGAATCCTGGAAACAAGAAACTGGGCGAGATGAAGGTGGATAACCAGGTGGTAACCCCCATTACCATATGGCAGTTTGGTACCAATGACAATGAAACCAGCAATGCTGCCGTAGCACAGGAGATTTACAGGTTGCTTACGGGCAATGCAACCATCAAAGGAGAAAGGATAAAACCGGGTGATATAGGTATACTGGTGAGAGGCAATAAAGACGGGCGCGAACTCAAAAAGGCGCTGGCGGCCTTCAATATCCCCTCAGTACAGCGCGATGACTCCAAAATACTGGAATCGGAGGAAGCCGACAGGGTGCGTTACATCATTGAAGCGGCGCTGAATCCACAAAGAGGCAAAATGCTCAGGGCCATCAACAGCCGGTGGTTCAGCTTTGAAAGCACCACTTTGGATACACTGGACGAGCAGGTACACACGGAGCACTTTCTGCGACTGCGAGATGTGCTACAGAAGGATGGCATTTACAATATGATCTCGAAGTTTCTCTATATATACGGAGTAAGGCAAAGATGTGTTGCCGATGTATTGGGCCAACGGGTTCT
>CAZPVB010000165.1:0-8550 GCA_964589855.1 uncultured Bacteroidales bacterium | reverse complement strand
ACCAGGTAAAATAAAGGTTTCTTCATTTTTTTTCACTTCAAATATCATTTGAGCGTTACCTGTTGATCGTGGGGTAATCTCCAACATATATATTCCTGGTTTTATCTGTTGATCGATCGTTTGGGATATTTCCCCATCTTTTGCAGAGAGGCGAAGGGTTACCACGGCATCTTTTACAGGTTCAAAATCCGCTAACCATGTTAAATGGGTCAGGACAGATGACCGCTCATTCATTACAAAATGATCTGCTTCTGCAAATAATTCCATATCTTCAGAATAACTCACAATGCTAAAAGACTCTTCGGCATGTTCATGATCATGATCATGATCGTGTTCGTGTTCGTGGTCAATGTGGTTGTGATCATCGTGATGACTATGTTCCTCTTCGTGAGATCCGCAACTCGCAAGAAATAAAAATGTAAGAGATAATATGTATATGTTAATGCTTTTCATTTGGGTGAGATTATGATTCGTAAATTTCAAAAGTGCAGGTCAATAAACTGTTGCCAGGTGTTTATCATAAGAATGAAAGGTGTTGAAAATCATTATTTATTGAAAGAATCATAGAAAATAACGTTCTTAAAATCTTAGTGGGATAATGGAAACTAGTTATACCACTGAGAAATAACGGCAAAATAAAAGCAAAAATAATAACATGTAATGTTTACTATGCTCTTGCCGTGTTATTTTTCTGAGGTGGTGATTGATCGCTAAAATAAATAAACCTGACAGATTTTTGCGGTAGGGAAGGAGGTGAAAGAAAATCACTTAGCCGGTATAGAGGACTTGTGGGGGAATTTTTACATGTATTGGATAAAAACAAACCCTGGTTGATCAGTAAATGATCTGTTTTTACTTTTAAAAGTCTTACAGCAAGCGAAGAGGATTCTGAAATAATCACAGAAATATTTACCAGTTCACAGCAATTTTTTTCAGAATAGGGATGCGGATCGGTTTGTGAAGATTGATCTGTTTGCTTTGCGCGTGCCTCCATATCTGTATGGCAACAATGCTTAGTGCAATGATTATTGCCATGATTTCCGCAATGATGATGTGGAATATAATCATGCACCATCATGAAGAAGGGGGCAAGCCAAAGGAGGAATATGGTAAATGTATTTTTCAGAGGTTGAATTATTTTGTTGCAAATTTAGAAAGTTTTTTGGTGATGCAGCAAGGTTTTACAAAAAACCTTTTCTGATGGAGAAAACCGTGGTAAACAAGATCAGAATAACGATAGAAGCCACTGCTGTGTAAACAATGGATGGAAAATCATTCATCCTGTTTAATATGATACCGGCAAATGCCCATATGGCAACAAAAGCAAGAAAAGGGTTGTGCAAGCGCCACACAGCAAAAATAATGATAGCAGCGCCGGTCAGGATCATGATCATAGCCCACCATCTGTCTGAAATGCCCCATCCCGTCCAGTTTATATCAACAAGCAATGCTGTAATATTTGCTATAATCGCAATGCATATCCACCCGAGGTAAATCCCAAAAGTTGCTTTCAGAAAAGGGGAGGAGAGGTGTTGTATTCTTGCATTAATAATAAGTAGTGTGATTAGCAGCCCGGCCATGATCACAAAAGAAAGAAAAACTTTTTCGTAATGCCAGGCCCATATCCACAATCCATTGAAAATGCTGCTTAGTGCAAAAAAATAGATTGTATAGGTTGTCCATTCTTTATTTGATTCGAAGAACTGAAGGATAACGAAAAGGAATAAGAGCAAATAGATAACCCCCCATATAGAGAAAGTGATGCCGGCGGGCACAAAAAGATTAGGGTATTGTGCCGATAGTTCGCCTGTGGTTTTATTGTTCAGAGGCAGGCTATTGGCCAAAAAATTCATGATGATCATAAAAAGAAAAGTAATCAGGTTGATAATCTTCATTGCTATGAATTTTATGAATATGGAAAAAGAAAATTCTTCTAAACAAAGGACTTTTTATCAAAGTAATCAGCTATCAAACGCAGCAGGCAAATTGCTGTTTTCTGGCGATTTTTTTGCAGATTTAAAACCCGGTAACACTATATTCTTTTTATCAGAAGTTAAAAATATGAACCTAAGGTCAGGAGTTATAAAAATCCAGAAACCTTTTCATCTTTGCGTGTACGAATTTTTTCAGTTCTGGTGGATGGATCACATCGGTTTCGTCAATCAAACCCATAATAAATCTGGCTATACCGGCAAAATCGTATACGAATCCATCAAAATAGGTAATTCCATTGTCTGTTTTGATGAAATGAATGGAATCAGGAAATTCTTCTTTGATCAATTTTGAAGCCCTTGGACTTAAATATAATTTTACATTCAAAGGTCTTTTTCCGCTCATACCAAAAACATCAATATTCGTTATGTCGTGTTTTTCTTCATGTTTCCAGTCGTTATTTGTCTGTATTACCTCTGTGATTCTTTCGGTCTTGTATTGTTTCACCTGTTGGCTTTCTATTTCAAAAGCATGCAGGTAGGTGAAATAGTTGTAAAATTTTAAGGGTTCAACAATTCTGTTGCAGGTCTTTTGGCTGTTTACCGATTGATAGTCAACCAATATAGCCTGCTTTTTGTATTTCATGCAGTGGCGCAGATTATTTATGTTTTTGGAAACGCTATGGTTGTAAAGAGTATCAGACAATTCTTCCAGATCGGTTAAGGCATAAAGTTTCGTAAGCAAACTTTTTTGCAAGGGGTCTTTAATTTTATAATTGAGGAGTGATTGCTTGATAATATCTGCCTCTTCCAGGTTGAAAACGATGAGGTCTTCCGCGTTCATGTTTTTTTTGCCCTGATCAGGAATTTTGAATCTGTTTTTGTTTTTTTCAAGCGTAAAACCCAGGTCTCTCAAAAGTTTAAAATATCTGTCTATTGTTCTGATGTTTACGTCAAATGCCTCCGCCAACGAACTTTTCGTAGTTCCGATTGGGGTTCTGAGTCTGGAAATGATTTGAAATATGCGGTAAATTTTTTTTAATTCCTCCATTGCCTGCTCTTGTTTTTTAATTTTCCTTTTTCTTTTGTCTATTAGCCAGAAGTTTTGAATGTTCTACAAAGTTAACCCACAAAACTAAATGTTCTATAAAAATATGTATAGTTTCTGTTATAAACAAGAAAAATGAAAAATGTTGGGTTGTTTTAGATATTTTAAAGATGATTCAACATGTATTTGATCTTTTTTTGCTTCTCGCAGATACAAACTTTTTTGCTGGATTTAAGTATTCAAACTTTATTGATTTGATTAATTATGAATGATTTTCGTTGAAAAAATGCTAATTTTGACCCTTCGAATCAATTTGTATAAATAGATAATCCGTATGGTTACAAACCAATGAAAAAATTTTTCAACACTATTCGTCAGCATATTTCTCTGGATGATCTGATAGACAAATTTCTGCTATGGCGAAGCAAGTTCATCGACGACAAGCATTTTCTTCTTTTTCTGAGCGTAATCATTGGTTTATTGGCTGCCCTGGCGGCGGTTGTTTTGAAAAACTCCGTTCACTATGTTGAAGCATGGGTAAAAGAGATTAACCCTGCGAGAAATGTTTTGATTTTTATATTTCCAATCATTGGTATTGCTGCCACCGTTTTTTATATCCGTACTTTTGTAAAAGATGACATCGGGCACGGTGTGTCGCGTATATTGTATGCTATATCGCGAAACAAGGGAGTGATGAAATTACACAATATGTGGTCGTCGATGGTGGCTGTTACTATGACTGCTGGTTTTGGCGGTTCTGTGGGTATGGAGGCACCCATTGTGGCTACAGGATCTGCCATTGGAAGCAATGTGGCGCGCAAAACCAAAATGGGTTTCCGGCGCACCACCTTGCTGCTGGGATGTGGTGCCGCCGCTGCCATAGCCGCAATTTTTAAGGCTCCCATTGCAGGACTGATCTTCGCGCTGGAGGTTTTGATGCTCGATCTTACCACCGCTTCAATCATACCCCTTTTAATTGCTGCTGTAACTGCTACACTTTTTTCTTCACTGCTTTTGGGCGAACAGGTAGAGTTTTATTTTTCCATCAAAGATCCTTTCACTTTTGCCCATTTTCCTTTCTATATTTTGCTGGGTGTTGTTGCAGGTGCCGTATCGCTTTATTTCACCCGCATCAATTCAACTGTTGAGACCCGTATTCAGAAAATTGAACATCCTTACAAACGTGTTTTGTACGGTGGATTGATCCTGGGTTTGATCATTTATCTTTTCCCACCACTATTTGGAGAAGGTTACATTACCATGAGATCGATGCTATCTGGACAGCCCGAAAACTTATTAAAAAATACCATCTGGGGATATTTTGTTGATGATTCCGGTTATCTGTTCGTAGGTTTTTTAGTACTTGTACTCTTGTTTAAGGCAGTAGCAACCTCATTAACTACAGGAATGGGTGGTATTGGAGGTGTATTTGCCCCCAGTCTTTTTATGGGGGGTATTACCGGTTTTGTTTTTGCCCGGTTGATCAACTCATTGAACTGGATCCGACTGTCGGAGCATAATTTTGCCCTCGTGGGAATGGCAGGACTTATAGCAGGTGTGATACATGCGCCACTCACGGCAATATTCCTTATTGCCGAAATTACAGGAGGTTATGCCCTGTTTGTACCGCTTATCATTACCTCTTCTATTTCATTTCTTACCGTAAGGTATTTCGAACCTCATTCTTTGTATACCAAAAATCTGGCAGCCAAAGGGCATCTGATTACACATCATAAAGACCAGGCAGTGCTTACCCTGTTGAGTCTTCAAAATGTGCTGGAAATAAATTTTAAAACTGTTTACCCTGATCAAACACTTGGCGAATTGGTAAAACTCATAGCCCAATCCAATCGTAATATTTTTCCTGTGATTGATAAAGACCAGAATTTTTTGGGGGTTGTTCCTATGGACGAGATCAGAGAGATTATGTTCGAAACATCCAAATATAATGAACTGAATGTGCGGGATTTGATGATTATTCCTACGCAGAAAGTAGAATCTACTGACAGTATGGAAGTTGTGATGAAGAAATTCCGTAAATCAGGTCTTTGGAACTTGGCTGTAGTTGAAAATGGAAAGTACAGGGGGTTTGTATCGCGGTCAAATGTTTTTAATGTTTACCGTAAAATGTTGCTCGAATTTTCTGAGGAATAAAAAATCGTATCTACGGTGATTTTTGCCATACTGTATTTTACATAAACTTTCACAAACTATTTCTGAAAAACAAATCATTACGGTAAATTTGCATTTTTATAAAACAAACATTTCATTACAAATAAGGAATAACTATTCATTCTTTACAATTTCTACAAAAAACAGATAAGTAACCTATTTATGAACCGAAAAAAAGGAAAAGATGAAAACCATTGATGGATTAAATTTTGAAGGCAAACGTGCCATAATTAGAGTAGATTTTAACGTTCCGCTGAACAAGGATTTTGAAATTACGGATGATACACGCATGCGTAAGGCGGTACCTACCATTAAAAAAATATTGGATGATGGCGGCAGTGTCATTTTAATGTCGCACCTGGGACGTCCGAAAGAAGGTCCTGAAGATAAATTTTCTCTGCGTCACCTGGTTAATCATCTGGCAGAATTGCTGGGAACCTCTGTAAAATTTGCTGACGATTGTATTGGTGAAAGCGCCAGAAAACTATCATCAGAACTTAAACCCGGAGAGGTTTTGTTGCTCGAGAATCTCAGGTTCTACAAAGAAGAAACCAAGGGAGACGAGGAATTTTCCAAAAAACTGGCAAGCCTGGCAGATGTATATGTAAATGATGCATTTGGAACCGCACACCGTGCTCATGCTTCCACAACCATCGTAGCCAAATTTGCCAAAGATAAAATGTTTGGATACCTGATGGAACGCGAATTAAGCAGTATCGATAAAGTACTCAACGATACCAAAAAACCATATACCGCCATCATTGGTGGAGCAAAGGTTTCTTCCAAAATTGATATCATCCTAAACCTGCTGGATAAAGCCGACGACCTGATCATTGGTGGTGGAATGACTTTCACCTTTCTGAAATCACAAGGTGCTGAGATCGGTAACAGTTTGGTGGAAGATGATTATCTGGAAACCGCCAAAGACATTATCATCAAAGCAAAAGAAAAAGGTGTTACAATTCATTTCCCTGACGATGCTGTTGTTGCAGATGCTTTCGATAATGATGCCAATAAAAAAACTGTTCCCTCCAATGGCATTGAAAAAGGATGGATGGGATTGGATATCGGTCCTGAATCAATCAAAAAGTTCAAGGAAGTAATCACAAACTCAAAAACCGTTTTATGGAACGGACCTATGGGCGTTTTTGAAATGGAAAATTTTGCTGCAGGAACCAAGGCCATTGGCGAAGCGCTCGTAAAAGCAACTGAAAATGGTGCCTTTACCCTTGTAGGCGGTGGCGATTCTGTTGCAGCAATCAATCAACTGGGCATGGCCGAACAGGTAAGTTATGTGAGTACCGGTGGCGGTGCATTGCTTGAGTATATGGAAGGCAAAGTGTTGCCCGGTGTGGCAGCAATCAACGAATAATTTTTTTGATTAATGATTTTTGGAAAAAACCGGCAGCAATTACTGACCGGTTTTTTTTTTTTGACCATCAAAACTATATTAATACACATCTTCTCAATTATTATCCCCAAACATCCCCAAAAACACTCAAACGCCTCGCAAAGTGCATAGACGCTGGTTGGATTTTGTTCAACCGGAAATATTCGCCTGGTTTAGCAAACCGCTCATATTTCTGTTAATTACCGCTTGTGCCTGGTAATCTCCTTGTGGATAGATCAAATAATTCTTCATCTAATCTTATGGAATAGGCAAACATGTTTTCAAACATCCAGGGGGTGAGCCTGTAAGATAAGCATTGGTATATGGTACACTACTCCTTCTCAGGGCATACCTCTGATCTCAGAAGCGTTTTTCTATGTCAGTTAGCATTTCCTGTGGCAACATTTTTAAGGGATGCCTGCAAACTTTCATCCACATCATTGTTATGTGTCAGTAGATACAAATAAACATCGTATCTGACATTATTTATTGCGAAGGCAATGGAGCCTACACCCCATTTGTGCTCAAGGAAAACAGAAAGGTGATGGTGAGCAAAACCTGAAGGTATATGAACCGAGCCATGACAAAAATTTTGACACACACACGCGGATGATCAGATTTCGTGGCATGGACAAAAATACAAAACCGGAGTTTTGGCGAGCTCCCCCGTAAGAAAAGAACGGGGCAGGCATCTGACCGAATTAATCAAATTATAAACAGATGAATCAGTCATTTACGAAAAGTAAACTCCTTAGATTCAAAAACTTCGAAAGCTTTGTCTTTGACGATTTCTTATCAAAGACACAAAAAATAAGTGTTTTCATGCTGATACTAATTAAACCGAATACGATTCGGAAGTTTTTACATTTACTGGTTCCATTTTTGTATGGGTGTTTAATTTTGTAATGATGAAATTTGTGCTTAACGAAAATAAGTATACATTTAAACGCAGAATTATGAAGATTAAAATCAAAACGCTTACAGGTTTTTCATTGCTGGTTCTTTTTGGACTACTGATTATTTCAGGATGTGAGAAAGAAAGTTTGTTGAAGACCGAACAGGACCTTGAAACAAAAAGCAGTCCCAATCAGCAAAATAATATTCTGGCCGAGATTAGAAAAGAAACGGCCAAATATCATAACATTAATGCAGCCATTGCGGATGGGTACAATTTAGACCCCCATTGTGTCGAACATCCCGTTTATGGTGGTATGGGACATCATGCTGTAAACATGGACAGGATCGGACCTTTTGTGAATCCCGCAGTACCCGGTGTGCTGGTGTATGAACCCACCCGAAATGGCAGATACAGATTGGTTGCAGTTGAGTACATTGTTCCTGCCGAACCATGGGATGCAATGAATGATGGTTTTCCCATGCTGGGTAACGTAGAATTTGACGACCATAGAGAGATCTTATTTGTTGAACTCTTAGATGACGAAGGTAATGTTGTCTTTGACGAAGTTGGAGACCCTGTTGTTGTGCCTGTTAATGCTAAAGGAGGTCCGCCTTTCCCGCATTATCAACTCCATGTTTGGGTCTGGAGAAATAATCCTAATGGGATGTATGCTCCATTTAATCCAAAAGTAAGTTGCACTTTCTCTGAAAATTGATAAAGCCACCAAAAGTTAAACCTGCAATTTTTCACCTCTGTTTTTTTCTTTCGAATTTTTTTTGCAAACTGTATAACGGTTCTAACATTATACAGTTTGTTTTTTTAAATGAACCGAGCCATGACAATACTATTGACCCACACGCGGATGATTATAATTCGCAGCATGGACAAAAATGCAAAACCGGAGTTTTGGCGAGCTCCATTTGACCGAATTAATCAAATTATGAACAGATGAAACGAACGACACATTTATGGTATTTCCTCGACAAAGAGAATCTCAGAATACTAATGTCATATACCTGAATTTCTTAATGGATGGAGATGGTCAGCTCTACTTCATGTGGGCACAACGTGGATATCAAAAATTAATCCTTCCAGCCTGATGACTGATTAC
>CAZPVB010000164.1:0-8551 GCA_964589855.1 uncultured Bacteroidales bacterium | reverse complement strand
CCAATTTATTGAAGTTTGTGGTGGTGTTTAGTGGGGAGGAGTGTGTGCATCATGAACGGGTGGAGCAGGGGTGATTTTAATGGCGCCTTCATCTGTCTGGAGTTTTCATTAGAAAGTGATTTGATTAAGTAATTGGTATAATGGAACTTGCATGTAAGTTTCCATCTGTTTATAATTTTCCAAAATTAATATTAGAACGCTGATGACGCTGATTTTAAAGATAATCGCTGATAGAAAAAATCTGTGCAAATCCGCTCAATCTGTGTTGTCTGCTTTCCATTTATCTTACTCATCCTCGTGTGTGTTTAATCTTTAATCATGGATGCTTTATCTGTTTATAAATTGAATCATTCGGTCTCCGTTCTTTGATTATGGGGGAGTTCGCCAAAATACTGTTTTGTATTTTTCCATGTCACGAATTTTAATCCTCCGCGTTTGTGTCAATATTATCGCAATGTTTGAGTCTGCTCCGAAAAGTCATTTTTAATTAATTAGTGAAAATCTTAAATTTTTAGATATCTGAAAATCAAAGAAATATTTAGTGTCAATTTGTGTAATTGACTTCGTCGAGCTTACGGTTCGTGGACAATAAACTTTTTAGAGTGGACTCATGGCTCGGTTCATCAACTTTATTTGTATCTCAATTATACAATATGTAAATTTGATTTGTAAAAAAAATACATTTATGTTTGAAGCATTTGTTAATCACGATATCAAGCCCGGAAAACTGAAAAAGGCTTACACCAAAACCCTGGAACAACTTATAAAAGGTGATTTTGCCTCCGCTGAGGTAAAAAAGATGAAAACCCATGGTTTGTTCCGTGCTAAGATCGACTACGAAAACCGTTTGCTATTCAAATTTGGCAGGTACAAAGAGGAGTCGTGTTTACTTGTATTAGAAATCATCTTTAATCATGATTATCAAAAATCACGCTTTTTGCGGGGAGCAAAAATTGATGAACAAAAGCTGGAACCTGTAAACAACACCCAACAAGTTAAAGACCAGGAAGTGGAACAACTGGTTTTTGTCAATAAAAAACACAGGCAATTTCATGTGTTAGATAAAATTTTGTCTTTCGATGATTTTCAACAAAAAGTATTGCACACCCCGCTGCCACAAGTTATTATAGGATCGGCCGGGAGCGGCAAAACGGCGCTCACACTCGAAAAACTAAAAACCTTACACGGAAAGGTTCTTTATGTAACCCTTTCTTCCTACCTGGCAGAAAACGCCGCCCGCATATTTTTTTCTATGAATTATGAAAACGAAAATCTCGAAGTAGATTTTTTGTCTTTTCGGGAATTTCTGGAAGCCTGGAGAGTGCCACAAGGCCGCGAAGTGGAATATAAAATGTTTGAACGATGGTTTGAACGGCACCGGCAGGCAACCAAACTCAAGGATGCCCACAAAACTTTTGAGGAATTCAGGGGTGTGATTACAGGCGCAAGTATTAAACAGCCTTTTCTTCAACGAGATGAGTATTTGGAATTAGGGGTAAAACAGTCTATTTTTCTGGAAGATGAGCGGATAAGGGTATATAACCTGTTTGAAAAATATCTTCAGTTTCTCAGGGAAAACCATTTGTACGATACCAATATTCTTGCTTATGAGTGGTTGAAGTATTGCGAACCGCTATATGACTACATTGTAGTAGATGAGGTACAGGACCTTACCAACATACAACTACACATTCTGCTAAAATCGCTTAAGAATATCAATCATTTTATGTTGTGCGGAGATGCTAACCAAATCGTCCATCCCAATTTTTTCTCGTGGTCGCACCTGAAAACCATGTTTTTTGAGCAAAAGCAAAACATCGATACCACCTCCTTGCTCAGGGTCAATTACCGGAATAGCAAACAGGTTTCTGAGTTGGCCAACAGACTGTTAAAAATTAAGATTGCCCGTTTTGGCTCTATTGATAAAGAGAGCAATTTTTTGGTGGAGGCCAGCAATGAAATACCCGGTACGGTAAGTTTTGTAGAAGATAAAAATAATCAGGTGGCAGAACTGAATCAAAAAACCCGTCTATCTACCGGATTTGCTGTTTTGGTTATGCGCGATGAAGACAAAGCACAAGCCGCTAAAATATTTCAAACCCCTTTATTGTTTTCTGTTCAGGACTCAAAAGGTCTCGAATATGAAAACATTATCCTTTATAATTTTCTTACAGACAATGCTGCTGAGTTTCGTACCGTTTGCCAGGGTGTTTCTACCGAAGATGTTGAATCAGACAATATAGAATATAACCGGGCAAGAGACAAAAAAGACAAGTCGGCACAGGTTTATAAATTTTATATCAATTCGCTGTATGTTGCCATTACACGCGCAGTCAAAAACGTGTATATGGTTGAAAATAACAGGAAACACGACCTTTTCAAACTTTTGGGAGTGATCAGCGAACACAACAAATCCGCCATCAAAGAAAATGTATCTTCTGCCGATGACTGGAAGAGAGAAGCAGGGCGCCTCCAGAAACAAGGCAAGACCGAACAGGCATCGGCCATTTATGAAAAAGTGCTGAAAACATCCAAACCCGACTGGAAACCCATTGACCAGGAAGCATATGTTCAACTCAAAAAGGATGCCCTCAACCCCGAACATTTTAACCATAAAGCCAAAAAACAACTCTATAACTTTGCCCTTGCCTACAATCACCATACGGTAATGCTTGAGTTGGCAAAACTTAAATTTAAAAAAGCAGAAAAATATGAAAATGACCGAAATGGCGTTTTCAGAAAGCATTACCCTGATTATCAATCTGATAATCTAAAACAAATTGTTCAAAAAGTAAATCGTTATGGCATCAACTTCAGAGATCAGTTTAACTTTTCACCGCTTCATGCTGCTGCTATGTCTGGTGCCATCAATATTTGCCAGTGGTTAATCGAGTTTGGTGCCAATCCCTATCTTCACGACACCTTTGGTCGTACTCCGTTGCAAATTTCTATCTTACAGGCATTCAATGATCAGGCCTATGCGCAAACAAGGGTGGAAACCATTTATCCACTGCTTGCCAGAGAACCCTTGCGGTTGCAGGTAGATGAAAAACTGGTTAAAATTGAACCTGTGAAAACAGAATATTTTCTTGTGAATCTTTTTATAGCAGTGCAAACAAGTATCGTACAGAAAAAAGGAATTTTCGAACCGATGGGGGTGAAGATTGACGACATACTTGACAACCTTGAGTTTTTCCCGGAGACCATCCTCCCCTCTTACCGCAAAAAAAGAAAATATATGCAACCGCAATTAAGCAAGCACGAAGCAGATAGCAACAATCCTTATAATAAAAAACTTTTTAAAAGGATTGACAGAGGATATTATATTTTGAATCCGGAACTGAAAATTCTCATTAACGAGCAATGGCACAAAACCGATGATATTATCAATATGCAGGATTTTTCGGAAGAAGAGACAAAGAAGCATGCTATGGAGAGATATATCAAAGAAAGAGACGAAATGAAAAAAAGAATCGAAAAAGAAAGCAGACGATGGGAAAGGAGAAATGAGGGGTATGGGTATTTATAATCAGGTAAAAATAAAGTAAAATCGCTCTATATTTTTTTTGAAAATTAAATATCCAGGCTAATTCATCCCTGCACCTTACATCCAGCAGGGTAAATATTTCCAGGAGGTATCCGGAACCATTTCCGTGGAGATGTAATCCAGATCAACGATCTGCTGGGCTCGCGCCAGAGGCATCATCGAATTCAGAAAACTCCTGAGGATATGCGGATGTTCTCCGAAAACCTTTTTAAAGATCAGATCATTATTGGGGTCTAAGCACTTCATGGCGAATGGTTTTAAAAAAATAGTTGATTTTTATGAAAGACAGTGAAAATCTGACCTCAACCCTCTCAACCTTTATCTTAAATTCAACCTCTCCCTACAATTTTCTATTATCAGATGATTCATGGATTGTTGTGTGAAATTAACAAAGATGGGGCAATTTATTCATGTATTTGCCACAGTAATTCGAGGGACAAACCGGGGAGAAAGAGTGGAATTGAAGATAAGATGGTTCTACTAACAATTTCGGATTGCGATTTGATTTTCTGATTTTTGACTGACCCAGCATGCTTTATCTCCATGCAGTTTTTTTGTGTCTTCTGAAAAAAAACGCTTAATTGACTATCTGTCCATCTTCTCCCTGCTCAAACCCTTAAGTTCAATAATATCTTCACTGGGTATCCTGTTTTACAATGCAGCATTAAACCTAAACTGATGCTATTCGTTTGCGATTCATTTTTTTTGATATCTTTGAATCATGTTAGATAATGCTTTGGCAGAACAAAAATCGATCAAAACAGAAGTTACGAAAAAGAAAGTCAGCGGTCGTTCGCTACTCAGTTATCAGGGTGGTTAAACTAAAGGAGTTTGTTTTATAAAACAATTTTCACCCCAAAAACCTGATGTTCTGGTCTCACCTATAGGATGGTAACTGCATATGTTGATATTTTTTTGCTATTATCCCGTGCAGAAGCGAATCTGTATGGGGGTTTTCAAAACCAGAGTGAATGGTATGAGAAAAGGATTGTATTTATGAGTCCACTCCGAAAACAAGTTTTCGGGAAATTCGTAAAAATTCTTGGATAATAAACTTTTCAAAGTGGACTCAATATTATTAATTTATTTCGCAGGTATAATGTCCCCAAAACTAAAAATAACATATCTGATTTTGTTCCTTTTCCTTTGGATAGGAGTGCCATGTGGTGTAAGTTCACAGCAATCCAATATTGACTCCGTAAATCATTTGCTAAAACTATCCTATTCCTATGCAAAAACAGATCTT
Source organism: uncultured Bacteroidales bacterium (assembly GCA_964589855.1). Lineage (GTDB taxonomy): Bacteria > Bacteroidota > Bacteroidia > Bacteroidales > UBA7960 > SKVR01. The sequence continues at coordinate 3,758 of CAZPVB010000164.1, read as the reverse complement.
AAAAAAGCCGAAGAGGTAACATACACTGCTATTGAACTTTCCAAAAAAATGGTCAATGACACACTTCTTGCCCAAAGCTACATTGAGATGTCATTTACAAAGAATAATATGGGTTTATTGGTTGAAGCTACCGATTATGCTTTCAAAGCGCTGGAAATATATGAATCTTATAAACATTATTCCGGTACAGCAAAGGCATTCTTACGAATAGCATGGAGCAAACTGGAAGCAGGCGAGCATGAAGATGTTTTTGAATACCTGAACAAAGCACAGGAAGCTGTTAATAAAACATCAGACTCAACTACCATTTCGAGGGTGTATCATAGTAAGGGTAATGCATTTAACTGGATTCGTCCTTCGGTTTTCTTACCAGATACTGCTTCCAGGGAAAAGCTTAAATTAATTGCACTCGACAGCGCTGTTTTTTATCAGCAAAAAGCAATAGAAATAAGAAGAAGAAACCAAATAAACGGTTTGGATAACACACTGAACAACATGGCTATATCATGGAAAGATAGAGGTAAAATTACAGGAATCGGATTTGATGAAGCTGAAAAGTACTATTTGGAATCTTTTCATATACGAAAAAATCGAAATGACTCTGTTGGGATGGCAGCTTCATACATTAACCTGGGACAATTGTGCAGAAATAAAAATGATTTTTCAGGTGCATTAAACTATCTGTGGAAAGGAAAAACCATTGCCGAAAAAACACAAAGAACAATGCACAAAAGAATCGTTTATCAGGAATTTTACCATGTTTACTCCCAGATGCAACAATATGATTCTGCACTTTTTTACTATCAAAAAACTAACGAATTACAGAATTACTTACAGAGCAATGATTACAAAAAATCCATTAAAGAAATAGAAACAAAGTACGAGGTTTCACAAAAAGACAAGGAAATTTTACTTCAACAACAAAAATTGAAAACGCAGCGAATGATAATTGTTTTTGTGTTCGTGGTTATCCTAATTCTTGCGATCACCTCCGTACTTTATTATAAATTATACCGAAAAAATAAACGATTATCAGAAAGAAACGCCATATTACTTAGCGAACAAAATCATAGGGTGAAAAACAATCTTCAGATCATATCCGGTCTGCTGAGTTTACAGGCAAACAGAGTGAGTAATGAAAATGCCAGAAGTGTAATGGAGTCAAGTCAGTTAAGGATAGAAACTATGGGGATTATTCATAAAAAATTGTATAAAAAAGAGATAGAATCCATGCATGCTCATGAATTTGTTGATGAGTTGGTACAAAAGGTACTCACCACCTACGGATATGATCATATCTCCATAGATAACCAGATTTCAAAGATAGCTTTTGGTGCAGACAAAGCAACCTATCTGGGACTTATTATTAATGAACTGGTGTCCAACTCATGCAAACATGCTTTTCCGCTGAAAGAAAATCCTTCCCTGAAAATATCTATGCATTTTGTAAAAAACCGTACCATTCAATTTATTTACCACGATAATGGACCCGGATTTCATCCCAGTCAGCAAAAAACCGACTCCCTGGGTCTTAAACTAATCAATATACAGGTGGAGCAACTGGACGGAATTGCCTCCTGGCAAAAGGGACAGGGAACAACATTTGTATTAGAGTTTAAAAATTAAGCCTGCATGTCGATAATATTTCATACGTTACCTTAATCGGTCAACCACAAAATCGTTTTACGCAACATATCAGCAGATAAGTATTTTTATAAACCGTCCAAAAAGTTTTTCTGCTCAACCTCACTCAACCCTTCTTCACCCACACCCTCTTCCCGTCAAAGGTAACGGCCAGTTTCATGATGTGCTGGCAGCCTTGCTGACGAAGTACGGTTTCGTACTGGCGCTCTTCGATCTGGGTGAGGGCAGCAGCAATTGCTGAATCCTTGTTTTCGCTAACACGAATCTTTTTTAATTCTATAATAATGCCGGGTTTGGTTTTGTCTTCCGGGGTCATCAAAACATCCACTCTTCCATAGCCCGACTCTCTTTCCGATTCAATTCGGTAGGAACCCTGCAATTGTATCAGCATGCCCAGTACAAAAGCATGATAAACTTTTTCAATATGATCCTGAGAAGTATGATAATAAGAAAGGTAATTGACCACAAAACTGCTGAGTATCTCACCAAATAGTTCACTATCGCCTGAAATGAGTGCTTTGAGCATTTCATTGAGATTAGATCTGCCAATGCTGTCGTTGAACCACTTTATTACAACTGCCTGGTAAATGTTCAGCAATTCCTGATTAGGGATGCTGATTTCATATATATTCTCCTGATTTGTAAATTTATGAAACCTCGCCTTCAGATAGCCTGTTTGAATAAGAAAAGACAGGATGATCTCACGGGTTTGAACAAGGCCAGGAAAGGCAATGTTCTCACTGAAAGTGGCATAAACTGGTTTGTTGTTTAGTAATTCTTGAATGTCCGCTTTTACAGTTTTGTCCGAGTCTTTTATGATCTGGTGCACCAGATTATTGGCACTGGTACTCAGCCAGTAGGGGCGGAATTCGCCGTTACTGTCAGCAAAATTCAGGATCGACCAGGGGTTATATATTTCTTTATCGCCAAAATAATAACCGTTGTACCAGTTTTTTACCTGGGTTTGCTGATCTTCCAGTTTATATTCAGCAAGTATATTATCTGCCTCTTGTTGGGTAAATCCAAAACTATCGTAGTATTTTTTTCTTAAAACCGAATACGACACCACATTATTCAAACCACTAAAAGTACTGCCCATTGATAAAGGAATTATACCTGTCAATAAACCCGTTTGCAGGTGCTCATTACCCTTTAGCGCATTTTCTAACAATAAACTCAAAAATGGGAGCATATCTTTATGAAACCCCTTAGAGTATGAAGCCAGACCATGAGAATCGTAATCATCGATCAGAATAATTACTCTCCTGTTATATTTTTCATGAAGTAACCGACTTAAAAACTTTAACGAACTTTGCAAATGTATTGGGTCTGCGCGTCCCTCAATAATCTTCTGAAAATCATCTTTATCTGCTGCAGTTAAAAAATCCTCCTGAAGAAGTAATTCAAATTGTTTGAATAAACGAGCGAATACCTTTTGAATGGCAGTAAAAACTTCCCGATAATTATCTCCCTTACACGATTTTAAACTCAATGAAATAACGGGGTATTTCCCCTGATGCTCTTCAAAATTTTGTTTTTGCGTGATCTTCAACCCATCAAATAATTTCCGGTTTTCTTCTGCGTTTTCAATATCAAAGAAGTATCTGAGCATGCTCAGGTTGAGAGTTTTGCCAAATCGGCGAGGACGAGGGAAAAGCAAAACCGGTGATCCATCTTCTATGATTTGTTCTATAAAAAGGCTCTTATCTACAAAATAGCTATCCTGTTTTCTTAGTAATTTAAAATTATCTATCCCTATGGCTAATTTCTTCATAAAGCAATGCTTTTGTGTATATTACAAAGATAAATAAAACCAAACAGTTAGTGGAATTCTATATTCCCTCACCTCAACTTCTCATTATCCTTGTGCCTTGTGCTATCGCGGCGGGTCTTTTTCTCCAGATTTTTCTGCAGGGCTTCAGTGAGGTTCACATCGGTTTGGTTGGCGATACAGATAAGAACGAATAGCACATCTGCCAGTTCATCAGAGAGCTGCTTTCCTTCATCTTCTTCCTTAAAAGACTGTTCGCCGTATTTCCGGGCAATAATCCTGGCCACCTCGCCCACCTCTTCGGTGAGCATGGCCATGTTGGTGAGCTCGTTGAAGTAACGCA
>CAZPVB010000163.1:0-8603 GCA_964589855.1 uncultured Bacteroidales bacterium | reverse complement strand
CTGTTGAAAACTTTGTTGAATCCATTATGGTTATTGTTTGGTTATGTTGCGTATTTTATTTATTTTTAGAGTGTTATCGCTTTGAGAATTGAATTCAACAGGATTATTAACCTAATATTCATCAAAATGAGAAAAAGATTCGAGTAACAATTACGACTTGGTTTATTGCCCATACCTGAAGTAGGGTTCGACCCGAAAAGCAGAGATTACTATGTTAAGTTACAGCGTTGTTTAAAGGAATTATTTATTACACCTAAATATAATCAGGAGGTTTTTAAAATATTGGAAGGATCTATACTCAAAAATAAGAAGTTAACCGGTCGTAAAGGCATGGATTTATGGCAGCTATTTGTGTTGGCGCAAGTGCAGGCAGAAGCAAATCAGAGCGGATAGAAAAAGCAGCACAAAACTATATTCAAACTGCAACTTTGTTGTCTGAAAAAATCAGTAATGATAAGCAAAACCTTCCTTGTAACAGCGAAAGAGAATTAGGGTTACTACTGAATCTTGAATCGTTCTTAGATTTACTGAACAAACATATTGACTTGATTGCCGATTACAAGATTATGGATAGGCAGACAGATAATCAAGTGGTTATACCTATTGCTGATAAAATACTCAATCATCATAATGTAGGTAGTTGGAGCTTTGATAATGGATTTTACAGCAAAACCAATAAAGAACTTTTGCAATTAGAAATTCTCCAGGTAGTGATGCCCAAAAAAGGAAGACTCAATCAACAGGAAAAGCAGGAAGAAAACGACAATTCATTTAAAAAATACCGGTATCTGCATAGTGCTGTTAAATCTAATATGAATGAATTGCAGAATCATGGTCTGGAAAGATGTCCGGATCGGGGTTTCAGAAATTATAGCAGATATATTGCTTTGGATGTATGCGCCTACAACCTAAAAAAGATAGGAAACACTCTTATACAACAAGACAAACAAAAATTAAAACAAAAACAAAAAATTAAAATAGCAGCATAAGCGCTAAAACCCAGTATGAATCAACGTTCCTGATGGATAACTATGCCCGGAAATCAAAAAAATGTGGATTTAAGGCGGTAAAATCAATACTCATGCAGCGTTAACGCATGTATTGGATTCAATTTTGACCCAACTCGGAAGGCATGCACCTGAAATGTATTTATACAACTGTTCAATTTTGCCTTAAATGCATCGTTTTCTTGCTGGCACTACTTAGAGAGAAAAAAAATAAAAGACAAAATGGAAATAAATTAATCATTTTACTTGTTCACCAAATAATTAAAAACACTTACTTTTGTTTGAATTATCAACAACGGTTTACAAAAAAATCATCACTTTTTTATGGAAAACTTCGTAGTTTCAGCTAGAAAATACCGCCCCGCTACCTTTGATATGGTTGTGGGTCAAAAATCGATCACCAATACACTGAAAAATGCCATCAAAAATAATCACCTGGCGCAGGCATTTTTATTTTGCGGACCAAGAGGGGTGGGCAAAACAACCTGTGCCCGTATCATGGCCAAAACCATCAACTGCGAAAACCTTACAGAAAACATTGAAGCCTGCAACGAATGTAAATCATGTGTTTCCTTTAATGAATCAAATTCTTTTAATGTACACGAGCTGGATGCTGCATCCAACAACTCCGTAGAAGACATCAGAAGCCTGGTGGAGCAGGTGCGCATTCCTCCGCATATTGGACAATACAAGGTTTATGTGATCGATGAGGTACACATGCTTTCCACTGCCGCCTTCAATGCCTTTTTGAAAACACTGGAAGAACCTCCCGCCTATGCAAAGTTTATTCTGGCAACCACCGAAAAACACAAGATCATCCCCACCATCCTTTCCCGTTGCCAGATCTTTGACTTTTCCCGTATCACCATCGACGATATAGCAAAACAACTGCAATTTGTTGCACAAAATGAGAACATCGAAACCGACTATGATGCACTACACCTGATCGCTCAAAAAGCAGATGGTGCCATGCGTGATGCCCTCTCAATTTTCGACCAGATCGTAAGCTTTGCCGGAAACAGCATCACCTACAAAGCAGTTGCAGAAAACCTGAATGTGCTCGACTACGATTATTTCTTTGCCATGACCAACCACTTGCTATCAGGAGATACAACAGAGATTTTACTGCTGTTCAACCAAGTGATCGATAAAGGTTTTGATGGTGCACATTTTATTGGAGGTTTCTCTTCTCACTTGCGTAACTTACTGGTATGCAAAGACCCCAAAACAATCAAACTCATGGAGGTGGGCGAAAACATCAAACAAAAATACCTGGAACAGGGGGCAAAATGCCATCCGTCTTTTCTGCTCAAAGCCCTGGATATAAGCAACAGATGTGATGTAAACTATCGTACCAGCAATAACAAACGCCTGCATGTGGAACTGGCTTTGCTGCAAATTGCCGCTTTGCTCCAAAACCAGGAAATTCCTGCATCATCGCAGGAAAAAGCATCACTCCCCCAGGCAAATACGGCAACCACCAACGCAACCAGTAATAAGGCAACAGATAATCCTGTCGCCAACAAACCATCGGAAGCAAAAAAAGCAGAAAAGCCTGATGCACCAGCAGCACCCCCGCCAAAACCAAATGATTCCTCACAACAACCCAAACAAACCCTTCGTCAACCAGGCATCGGAATAAACAAAGCGATGAAAAAGGATGATGAAAAAAAAAAATCTGAACAACTGACCTCGGAAGACTATAGCAATAAACCAAAAGAGGATTTTACAGTTGAACAACTTATGAGTGCGTGGAAAAAACTCAAAGGGAAATATGAAGACAGCAGTGCAAGCATATTTACAGCCCTCAATACACACGATCCTGTTCTGAAAAATGACAACCAGATCATCATTGCCGTTAATAATGTTGTACAAAAGGAGGGAATCATTGAACAAAAACCCCAGATATTGAGTTTTTTCAGGCATGAATTAAACAATTATGCCATCCGGATAGATGTTGAAATTACTGAAAATGTAAAAATACAGAAGGCATACCTTCCGGCAGACAAGTATCAGAAAATGCTGGCGAAAAGACCGGAGATTAATCGTTTAAAAGATGGATTGGATCTGGATCTTGTATACTAACTGATCAGATGGTTCGTTGATGAATCAGAGAAGATTAGAGAAAAAGATAAAAAAACAGGCAAAAGTCTGATATAATATTAAGATGGGATGTTTTTGGAGTTGAACCTTTCCATGCAAATTATTGATTTTTTATAAAAAGAATGGAACTAACTGTAATTTTTCACAGAAAATCACTACTTATTCAAAACCGAAAAATTATATTTAATCCAATATTTAACTTAACATTAAACAAAGACCTTATGAAACGAATGAGTAAATTTATCTTTACTGTGGCAATTTTGCTCACAGCAGTTTTCTCCTTTGGCAATACACCAAAAATTGAGTTTACAGAATACAAACTTGATAATGGATTGCATGTGATCTTGCATGAAGACAACACCACACCCAATGTAGTGGTAAACATCATGTACCACGTAGGAGCCAAAAACGAGCTGGAGACCAGCACCGGTTTTGCGCACTTTTTTGAGCACCTTATGTTTGAAGGTAGCGAGCACATCGCCCGGGGCGAATTTTCTGAAATTGTTGAACGTGCAGGTGGTACGCTCAATGCTTACACAAGTTTCGATGTAACCAATTACTACATCCTGCTTCCTTCCAACCAACTCGAATTAGGTTTGTGGATGGAATCAGAAAGAATGCTACATCCCAAGATCGATTCTATTGGTATCGCCACCCAAAAAAGCGTTGTAACCGAAGAGATGAAGCAAACCCGCGACAACCGACCTTATGGAAGATTGCTTACCGAAACCCTGAATCGCGCCTTTACGCAGCATGCCTACAAATATGATGTTCTTGGATTGGACGAGCACGTCCGCAATGCCAGCGACCAGGAAATTATCGATTTTCATGACATGTTCTATGTACCTAACAACGCTGCCTTGGTAATTACCGGAGACATTGACATTGCTGAAACTAAAAAACTGGTGGACAAATACTTTGCTGAAATACCTGTTGGAAAATATGATTTGCGTATACCCCCGGTCAATGAACCCAAACGTACAGTGGAACTTAGAGATACTGTATATGATAATGTTCAGATACCGGGCGTTGTTCAGGCATACATGATCCCTGCACAGGGCACCGAAGACTATTATGCAGTGGAAATGCTCGGATCGTTGCTTTCGCAGGGTCAAAGCAGCAGACTATACCGCCGCCTGGTAGATGAGGAAGAAAAAGCGCTGCAGGTAATGGCCGTTCCTCTGGGTCTGGAACATCCGGGACTTACACTGGTATTTGCGCTTGCTAATATGGGAATAGACCCACAGGAGGTGGAAAATGTAATCAACGAAGAAATGGAAAGAGTGCGCACCGAAATGATCTCTGAAAAAGAACTTCAGAAATTGAAAAACCAGTTTGAAAGCAGGATGATCAATAGCAATACAACCATTGCCAGAAGAGCAACAAGTCTTGCCAACTACCATATCATTCATGGGGATGCCGATCTGATCAACCATGAGATGGAAAACTACATGAAAGTCACCAGAGAAGATATCCTCAGAGTAGCGCAGGAATATTTCAGAGAAGACAACCGGATTGTGATCTATTGGTTGCCCGAAGGTGAGGCAAAATAACCTCACCCCAATCTCTGATGCATTGTATTTTACCTGAAAAATCAAATAGTTCAACAATTGCTTTTCAAAAAAACATAGAAAAGCCTAAAACAAAAAACATGAAAAAGATCATTTTTTATTTTTTATTCAGTTGCCTCTTTATACTGAATGTAAATGCACAATTAGACCGCAGTCAGCGTCCTGAACCAGGGCCTGCTCCCACAATTCAACTGGGAGAGTTTGAATCCTTTACCCTCGACAACGGACTAAAGGTTATTGTGGTGGAAAACAGAAAAGTTCCTGTAATCAGCTGGCAACTCAGCCTCGATGTTGATCCGGTACTGGAAGGTGATGCCGCAGGTTTTGTAGATTTTGCCGGACAACTCATGCGCGAAGGAACAACAAACCGCACAAAGCAGGAAATAGATGAGACTGTTGATTTTATTGGTGCTAATCTATCTACTTTCTCTACAGGTATGTTTGCCTCATCTCTTACCAAACATAAAGAGGTATTGCTCGACCTGATGACGGATGTACTCCTAAACCCGGTTTTTCCGGAAGAAGAACTCGAAAAAAGGATTACTCAAACACGTACGGGTCTGCAAACCATTAAAACCGACGGGCAATCTATTGCCAGAAATGTTTCCCTTACCCAGGCTTACGGGCCAGATCATCCTTATGGTGAGATCGTTACAGAAGAAACCCTGGATAACATTACGGTTGATAAACTGAAAAATTATTACAATACTTTTTTTAAACCCAATGTTGCCTATCTGGTAATTGTTGGCGATATTGACGTTGATGAGGCGAAATCGCTTACATCTGAATACTTTGCCAGTTGGCAAGCTGGTGAAGTACCAGAGCAAAACTACTCCACCCCACAACCTCCTGCCGGCAGAAGAGTAGCTTTTGCTGAAAGAAGTGGTGCAGTGCAATCAGTTGTAAATGTAACCTATCCGGTAGTGTTAACACCCGGACACCCCGATGCCATTAAAGTAAGTGTGATGAACAGCGTATTGGGAGGCGGAGTATTTTCAGGGCGTTTGATGCAAAACCTCAGAGAAGATAAAGGATACACCTATGGAGCTCGTTCACGCCTGAGCACCGACGAGTTGGTAAGCCGTTTTGTGGCAAGCACTGAGGTAAGAAATAGTGTTACGGATACAACCGTAACCGAAATCTTACATGAGATGAATCGTTTGATCAACGAACCTGTGGAAGAAGAAGACCTGCAACTGGTGAAAAGCTTTATGAATGGTTCTTTCGCCAGATCGCTGGAAAACTCCAGAACCATTGCCAACTTTGCACTCAACATTGCCCGTTACGACCTTCCGGAGGATTACTATGCCACTTACCTGGAAAGACTTAGCAGTGTGACATCAGAAGATGTGCAGGCCATGGCACAAAAATATCTGAAACCAGAAAATTCAGTCATTGTGGTAGCTGGTAATATGAAAGAAGTTCCGGAAACCCTTACTCAATTTGCCGCTTCGGGTGAAGTAGAGTTTTTTGATGCTTTTGGCAGACCCATTACCGTTGACAACACCAAAGAGATACCTGAAGGGGTTACCGTGGAAACCGTCATCAATAATTATTTTGATGCCATTGGTGGAAAAGAACATTTCAGAAACATGCAGGCTCTTACCCAGGTGATGAAAGCTTCCATGATGGGTATGGATATTACCATTACTTCTTACCAGAAAGCCCCGGACAAACTTCGCGTAGAAACAGCAATGGGTGGTAATGTAATGTCAACACAACTGTTTGACGGCAACAAAGCCATTGTGCAATCGCCCATGGGCAACCAGGAGTTTACAGAAGGAGCTGAGTTTGAAGCCATGAAAAAACAAGCAGTCATGAACATGGAGTTGAACTACAAAGACCACGGCATAGAGAAAACCCTTACCGGTATCGAAACCATCAACGGAAAAGATGCCTATGTGGTGGAAGTAGTTGATCCGGCAGGTGCCGCATCTTATGAATATTATGATGTGGAATCAGGTTATAAAATACAGACAGAATCAGAACAAGGTATTGCCGAAATTTCAGACTACCAGCCCGTAGAAATTGAAATCGTGGGAGAACAACCCGGTTTCTTTGCCAGATTGTTTGGCGCAAAACCAGATGTGGAAGTGGTAAAACTGATGTTTCCACGTCAGATCAAACAGCAGGCAGGCCCGCAGACAATTGAACTGGAGGTAGTGGACATCATGATCGATGAAGAAATTGAAGATGCCAAGTTTCAGACCAACTAGCCAATAGCAACAATCAACAACAATATTTAAAGAGGGGAATCTCATTGGATTTCCCTCTTTGCTTTCTATACAAAGAAATCTTTGAATGCACTGACAAAAATACACTCCCAAAAATGTGGCCCGGTAATTGATATGTATAGATGGGTACGAAAAATCATGTGAGCACAACAATCATGATAAAAGATCTTTGAAAAAATCGTATCTTTGCAATTGATAATTTCACATCAACAAACCAGGGGGCTGATTTGGCTTTGACAGCAAGTTGAGTGGAATTGTAAGCATGCCGGGCGTTGTGAAGTTGGCCCGTTAATCCCAATTCTCAAGCCTTATAAACGGCAACAATAATAATTACGCAATGGCAGCTTAATAGAAGCTATTAAGTGCCTGCTGTTTCCAGAGAAGCAATACCCGTTAGCGTCTCTACGGAAGCATCGACAAAATACGGGATAAGGCAGGTAAGGCTTCGGTGCCTGCACGAAAAATAAAGAAGCTCAGGTTGCGGACAGGATCGCCTTTTTCCAGTCCAATACTGAACTCCCAACAAAAGGCTAAGCATGTAGAAAGCAGTTTTGCTGCTTGTTTGGACGAGGGTTCAAGTCCCTCCAGCTCCACCAGATACCCCGACCCGATGGTCGGGGTTTTTTATTTGTGAAAAAAGATCATTGAGCCCCGTTTAAAAAGCATAATATTAAATTCTACTACTGATAAATAAACGATTAGCAACCACTTCGGGGATCTTCGACCGCTCATAGGGTTTTTATACCCGAATCATCATTCAGTGCAAGTTTAAAAATGAACTTTATTTTCATTCGGTTTTGCTTCATCCAACCCGTTCTTCAAGCATTACATATTTTTTATATCCTTACACTTATGAATTTATCTGGTAGTAAGTGTTTGTGAAAAACAAAATCTCACAATATGAACATCGAAGAATACAGAGACTATTGCCTGGGTTTTAAAGGGGCAACCGAAGCGTTTCCTTTTGACAATGAAACGCTTGTTTTTAAAGTGATGGGAAAGATGTTTGCCCTTACCCATGTGAATGATTTCAGAAGCATCACCTTGAAATGTGACCAGGAAAAAGCGGTCATTTTAAGAGAACAGTACCAGGAAGTAAATCCAGGATATCATATGAACAAGAAATTCTGGAACACCATAAGGGTAGATGGAAAAATCCCTGACCCTTTGCTTAAAGAGTGGATCAGGGATTCTTACAGATTAGTGGTGGAGGGGTTGCCCAAAAAGCAGCAAAAGCTACTGGGCAAATGATTTGTTTTATATCTTGAAAAATGAGATCATATCCTTGAGTTGATCTGCCTGTGCCGATAATTCTTCGGAACTCGAAGCCAATTCCTCACTGGCAGATGCATTTTGCTGGGTGATCTGGTTGAGTTGCGAAAGTGCATTGTTGATCTGTTCGGCACCATTGCTTTGCTCACTGCTGGCTGCGGTTATTTCCTGTATCATGGTAGCTGTTTTTTCAATATCCGGCACTACATTTTTGAGTACTTCACCTGCTTTTTCAGATGTTTGGAGGCCCGATCCGGAGAGTTTATTGATCTCTTCTGCGGCAACATTGCTTCTTTCTGCAAGTTTTCTCACTTCGGCAGCTACTACAGCAAATCCTTTACCGTGTTCTCCGGCACGCGCCGCTTCCACAGCGGCATTAAGTGCCAGAAGGTTTGTTTGCGAGGCAATCTCGCTGA
>CAZPVB010000162.1:0-8610 GCA_964589855.1 uncultured Bacteroidales bacterium | reverse complement strand
AAGCCATTATCAGCTTTGGTTTGGGGAGTACAAATATTGATGCAATGTATGGAGCGGCTGGTTCTCTTGTGGTAATATTGTTATGGGTGTTTTATTCCTCACTTATATTTTTCTTTGGTGCAGAAATAACCCAGCAATATGCTGAGATGTATTCACTTGACATAAAACCCAAGGATTATGCAGTAATGATTGAAATTAATGAAGTTAAAGATGGATAAAAGAATAGTATGTTCATATAAATAAAGACTACATTAATCATTTACTTTAAAAAAAGAAAGCTTTCAATAGCGCGCCTATACTTTTTGTATAAACGATAAAATCTTATATCGTACAATGATTATCATGCTCCGTATTGAAAAAATTTACAAAAGATTGATTCAAAAAAAGAGAGTTTAATAGCATTTGGCGTTTTTCCGCAAGTCTGAAAAAGGATCACCTTATTGAGATTTTATAATAGTATCAATTCGCTGGCATACGATCAATATAAAATATATTTCTTATATAACTAATATGTTAGCAACTTAATATTTAATTGATTATAAACATTTAAATGATTTTAATTATGAAAACTACAGGAATTATTATTTTGATTTTGGGAATTATTGGGACGATTGTATTTGGAATAAAGGCAGTAAACAAATCGGAAGCATTTAATTTTCTGGGAATTGAGATTGCCATGAGTTCGGCAAACTGGACACCTGTGATCATTAGTGCTATATTATTGATCGTAGGATTAATTATGCTACTTTCGCGAAAAAAATAATGATGGTACAACCCATTCTTCAAATCATTCATGTTTTCACAGATTGGTAGAAACATCAATGATTATTTTTTCTATACAGAGACGTATTAGCAAAAAATGAGGAGGTTTGATGAATCATGTTTTCTGTTTACCTATTACCGAAAAGTACTAGACATCTGCGCGTTTTTCTTTCTCCTGTTCATTCCGGGGGAAAGAGAAAACGCTAAATTCAGGTGGCTGCAAAAAGAACCTTTGCCCGACTGACATCTGATAATCATTCGAAAAACTGATCCAGTATTCTAAAAAAATCCTCTTTTTTCACTGGTTTCATCAGGTATTCGTCCATGCCCATTTCCATGTATTTCTCTTTATCGCCTTCAAAGGCATTGGCACTCAATCCGATAATAGGTATAGCATTTTTATATTTCTCTTTTATCTTTTGTGTAGCAGTAATACCATCCATTACAGGCATCTGAATATCCATAAAAATTATATCAAATAAACCGGGTTCGAAAACTTCCAGCAGTTCCTGACCATTATTTACGATGGTTACCTCATGTCCCAGTGATGAAATCATGATCCGGAAAACTTTCTGATTCACCACTTTATCTTCAGCCAACAAGACTCTGATCAACTTTTTACACCCAATTTTGGGTTGCTTCGTTTCTTTTTCAATGATATTGTGCGTGGCATGCTTAGCTTTAAATGTGAACCAGAAGGTGCTTCCTTCTCCACCATTACTCATCATCCCTATGTCACCTCCGTGTAATTTTGTCAAATCCTTGCAGATAGAAAGTCCGAGACCGGTTCCTTCAAAGGTGCGGGAGTTGGATTGATCAAGTTGTGTAAAGGGGGTAAAAAGATATTTCTGTTTTTTCTTTGGAACCCCCATTCCTGTATCGGTAACCGAAATCTTTATCTTCAGACTTTTTGTATTGCTTTCCATCAACTTCGCACCAACGGATATTTTCCCCTTCTCCGTAAATTTTACTGCGTTTGATAGCAGGTTATTCAATATCTGCAGAATTCGGTTTTCATCTGCAATAATAAACTCAGGGATATCAGGATCAATTTCTGTTTCGAAAAAAACAGGTTTTTTGCAAATGCTCTGGAAAAGATTTTTCATCAAGGGAAATAATTTTCTAAATTCAAAAACATGTTTCCGCAGATGTATCTTTCCTGCTTCTATTTTGGAGAAATCGAGAATCAGGTTGATGATCTCTTTGAGATTTTCGCCTGAATGCTTCAGGGTTAGCAGATAGTCGATCTGTTGTTCATCAAGATTTGTTTGCTCCAGTATATCAGCCATACCCAGAATACCTGTAAGCGGTGTTCTGATCTCGTGGCTCATATTCGCCAGAAATTGTTGTTTAAACTTAGCAGAGCTCTCAGCAACCGCTACCTTTTTTTCGAGTTCAAGTTTTTTCTTTAGCTCGGTCTGGTCTTCTACAATGGCAATACCACCCTCTAAGGTGCCATTGACAGAAAAAATCGGGGAAGTGGCAATGCGTAAGGGTGTTGTTATACCTCCTGATACCGAAGTGTATTCCCCCACAAAGGTTGCCATTTTTCCCGCAAGGGATTCTTTAAAAATGCTCACAAATTTTTTATCGGGGAATTTCATCAAATCCAAACCCAATATTCTTTCTTTGGGTGCTCCCATGATAGAGGCAAATTTGTCATTGCAAAGGGAAATATTTCCTTCAGGGTTGTAATGAAAAATGCCGGTAGGCGATTTTTCGAATAGAAGGCGGTATTTCTCCTCACTCAGTTTGAGAATCTCCTCCGAGTGTTTCTGTGAGGTAATATCACGTGCTACACCAAATATAATGTTTTCTTCCGGGTATGGAAATGAATTCCATGACAACCATTTAACCAAACCATTTTTGCAAATATACCGGTTCTGAAACTGATAGACCTCCTTTCCGTTGTCAAGAGTCGATTTAATCTCTGTGGTGACTTGCCGGTCTTCAGGATGAACAAATTCAATCCAGGGTTTTTCCAGTAATTCCTTCTCGCTCCATCCTAATGTTCTTTCCCAGGAAGGGTTCAGGACTTTAAAAAAACCATCTAAACCTGCAATACACAGCATATCAATAGAGTGGGTAAATATTTTATCACTGGTTTTTATTTTCTCTTCCAATTGTTTGCGCTCTGTAATATCGGTAATCATGGTGGCAAATTGATGCTCCCGGTTGCGGTAAGCAATGATTTCGAAGAATTTATCAAGTTCTTTTGAATAGTTTTCATACCTTACTGATTGACCGGTTTCCACTACCTTGCTGTATTTGTTGATCCAGTAAGATTCTGTTTCAGGCAGAACTTCCAGAACAGTTTTGCCCAGAATATTTTTTCTGCTCAGTCCGGTAATTTTTTCAAAACTATCATTCAACTCAATAAACCGGTAATCAACCATTTTTCCTTCATGGTTGTAAACCGCTTCATGTAACGCCAATCCTTGCTCCATTTGGGTTATTAGCAGGCGGAATTTTTCTTCACTTTCAATGATTCTTTTTTGTATGGCATACTTATCTGAAACATCCGAGAAAACCAGAACCACTCCCTGCATTTCACCTTCTTTATTTTTGATAGGAGCGGCACTGTCGGCAATTTGTCTTTCCGATCCGTTTTTAGAAATGAGTATGGTATGATTTTCAAGACCGATAACCTTGCCACTTTCCAGCACTTTTTTTACAGGGTTTTCGACCTGAAGTCTGGATTCCGCATTGATAATATTAAAAATTTCCGTCAGGGGTTTTCCCTTTATTTCAGATAATTTCCAACCGCATAAGATTTCAGCAGCCGGATTCATGGCATCTATTAACCCCTGCGTATTGGTTGTGATTACACCATCGCCAATAGAATGCAATGTGGTAAAGAGTTTCTCTTCACTTTCGCGAAGTGCCAGTTCAGCGGTTTTTTGTCTGGTGATATCTTTCATCGATCCCCAGATTCTTACAGGTTTGCCTTTTACTACCTCCACATTTACATCATCGTATATCAAGGCAAAGGTTCCGTCTTTTTTTCGAAACCGGTATTCGAAACTATGGTTTATCCCTTTGCGGGTGCGTTCATCGCAATAGTTGGCAGCCCAGTTACGGTCATCGGGATGAATATTCCGAGACCAAAAATCAAGATTCGTCCATTCCTCAGGTTCATATCCTAAAATATTTTTTACCTGAGGAGACACATGCGTCCACTTATCAGACAAAATATCGAACTCCCATATCACAAAGTCAACTTTTTCGGTCAATATTCGATACTTTTCTTCACTTTTAAGCAGCGCTTTTTTTGCGCTTATATCCTTTGTAATATCTGTTACTGTCTCTACAAATCCATCGAGATTGTTTTGCTCATCAAATATTGGTGTAATGTTTATGTCCAGAATTCTTCCATCTTCTCTCTCGATGGTTCCTGATTCAGTACTATGCGAATGAATGGATTTTTCGAGGGGACAACCGGTACAAATAGAATCACCAATATTATGAACCCTGTAGCAAGGTTGATCAACAATGTCTGATAAATTCTTTCCGATACAGTTGATCGCAGCCTTGTTGCCCCATCTGATCTTTAAGTCAGTATCAACATACGTAATCATGTCAGAAACGGAGTCAAGAATCAACTCCTTGTCATGGTTTTGGGCTTTTATTTTGCTTATTTTAGCGTTTAGATGATCAATGGTTTCCTTCGGATGATTTTTGGATGTATTATTCTGCTCCTTTTCCGGTTTATATTTAGTCTGAGTGGGTGTATTGATCTGATCTTTTATAAAAATACAATTCCATAAAGAATCATCTGAGCGCCAGAATTGAACACTGTATCCTTGTCTGGTGATTTGAGAATAATAGCGCTGTTCTGCTAAAGAATCTTGTAAACTTACGTCTTTTTCTGCCCGGGAGAGACCAAAGTCTATTTTCTTTTCAAAAATAACAGGCAAATCAAGGTATTGCTTTCCAGGCAATTTTTCCTTTTTTAATCCAGTGATTTTTTCAAATGCTTTGTTAACAGTTATGAATTCATAGCGTGGAGAATCCGGGGCAGATCCTTCCAGGATACGGAATTGTGCATAGCCAAAAGGGGCTGATGCCATTGTTTTTCTGGGAACGTACATATTTACAATTATTTAATGCTTGAAAGTGGATGCGAATGTTAGTACATCCCAAAAGATACAGATCAGGTACCTTTACAATATTGTGATAATCAAAACAATAATCACCCAATTGCTAAAATACGGAGGCAAGAAGGAGTTTGAAACAAGATGTTTGAAAGCATACACAGTCGCTTTTTGTCGGTTTTGTTTTCGAATAAACAAATTTACAATAAATATTTTGATTTCGTTGCTCATCTGAAATGATTTTTAATCGGATGTTTGACTGATTTTATCCCAACATTTTTTTGAATTAAAAACAAAGACACAAGATAAAAACCTGATCTTTTTCTCTGCAAGGCAGATATACCACCAAACAAATTTCGAATCATTAATCCTGAATTTCTTCATCAATCCTATATGAAATATCAGTATTTTTATACCCGTCAAAAACCAAAATATTTCGTTTCTATTATCAATAATAAAAGTATTATGGACAAAAAGCATGTATCGGTTTATAGTCAACTCTTTCACATTACTTTTTTGAAAATCTTTATAAAAGTTTATGCAATGATTTTTTTATTTGCCTTACTTTTTCTGCTGGGTGGTTGCTCCACAGAAAATGACAATTACCACACGGACGCAGATTTTGCTTTTTTACAGGAAAATTTTCCAGAACCTTTTGCAGAGTATAGTACAGCTCCTTTCTGGGTGTGGAATGATGTTGTTACCAAAGAAAAGATTGATAAGCAGTTGCAGGCATTCGCCGATGAGAACATGTATCAGGTGTTTGTGCATCCTCGCCCGGGCTTGATCACAGAGTATCTGTCAGAGGAATGGTTTGAACTTTTCGGTTACACCACCGACAAGGCACGCGAAATGGGCATGAAAGTTTGGATTTATGACGAAAATTCCTTTCCCAGTGGTTTTGGGGGTGGACATGTGCCGGCAGAAATGCCTGAATCTCACAATCAACCCAGTGCAATATCCATTTCGCAGGGTAGTGAGATTGATCTGGCGTTTGATGAATATCACATTATTTTACAACAAACAGCAAGTGGTTTTGAAGCGATAGAAAACATTCCTGATCAACCCGATAATGATATTTTTGCTTTTAGATTACACAAGGAAGCAGAAAGTGGATGGTATGGCGGATTTTCTTACGTGGATCTCCTGATACCCGGGGTAACGGAAAAATTTATTGAAGTTACCATGACGGGTTACGAAGAAGTTGCAGAAGAAGATTTCGGAGAGTTGGTTCCGGGTGTTTTTACTGATGAACCCAATATTTCTCCCCGTGGGGCACGCAACAGTGTTCGTTATAGCCCTGTCTTATTCGATGAGTTTCAGAAAAAATGGGGATATGATCTCCGCATGCATCTGCCTTCACTTTTCAGGGAAACGGGTGAATACAAAAAAGTAAGGTATCATTACTATCGGTTGCTGCTTGAATTATTCATTGAAAGATGGTCGAAACCCTGGTATGAATATACCGAAGAGAAAGAGCTGAAGTGGACGGGTCACTACTGGGAGCATGGATGGCCCAACCCGCACCATGGTGGAGATAACATGGCCATGTATGCCTGGCATCAGATGCCCGGTATCGACATGCTCTTCAACACATTCGACGAAAGACCCGACCAGTTTGGGAACGTGAGGGCGGTAAAAGAACTCAAATCGGTTGCCAACCAGATGGGTAGGAAAAGAACGCTGTCTGAAACCTATGGCGGATCAGGCTGGGAACTCACCTTTAACGATATGAAACGGCAAGGCGACTGGCAGGCAGTGCTGGGTGTCAACTTCCAGAATCAACACCTCTCTTACATGACCCTGAAAGGACGTAGAAAAGGCGATTTCCCTCAATCCTTTCTAACACATGCCCCTTATTGGGATGATTATGGTGAACTGGCACAGTACTTTACACGTGTTCAGTTTGCGCTTAGCAACGGGTTGCAGATCAATCAAACACTTATTCTCGAACCCACTTCCACGGCATGGATGTACTATTCTCCCACCGATAAAAATCCGGCAATAGTGGAGATTGAAAATTCTTTCAGATCCCTGCTGGACCGGTTTGAGATTATGCAACTGGAATATGACCTGGGTGCCGAAAATATCATTTCCCATTTTGGAGAGGTGAACGGAGGTGCATTTACCATTGGTGACAGACACTACACTACAGTGATTATTCCCCCCTATTTTGAATCTGTTGATGATCATACATGGGAATTGCTTAAAGCATATATAGAGAATGGTGGAACGGTGCTCAGTTTTGATATTCCATCATACCTAAATGGCGAAAAGACAGAAGAGATGCAGCAGCTGGTTGAAAATTCGAAAAACTGGCAGTTGGTCTCCTCGTTTGATGAATTGGTACAAATGGATGTTTTAAAAGAACCTGATTTTACCATGACCAACGCCTCATCCATCACAAACAAAGTATATCACATGCGCCGCCACTACGATGACGGGCAACTAATTTTCTGGACCAATTATGATCGGGAGAATGATGAGACCATCTCTTTCAGCATACCCGGAGAAGCCGTTTCGTTGCTCGATCCCCATACCGGTGTGATCAGCGATTATTATGCTGAAATCAATGAAGGTTGGGTGACAATTGAAACCACATTGGATCCCTCAGGGAGCAAACTCTTTTTTATACATGAGAGCGCACCATCGGGTTATTCTCCGAAACAACCCACAGATGTAACCTGGCAGCCTCTTGCTCCCGGCAACCCTTCTGTTGAACCCACCCACCTGAACACCCTCACCCTCGATTACCTTGAATTGAAAGTACAGGACAGGGAGCTGGGTGAAATGTATTTTTCGCCTGCTACCGATTCAGTATACCATATCAACGGTCTGGAAAGCTATGGACGCTCTGGTTTCAATCCGTGGGCGGTTGCTGTACAGTATCAGAACAATATCATTGACATGGGGGAAAGGTTTACCGGAGGAACGGGATATGAAGCAACCTATGGTTTTACTGTGGCAGATGATTACGATCCCGAACACCTGCAGGCAGTGGTAGAATGGTCGCATCTTTATAAAATCACTTTCAACGGAACACCTGTTGAGGCGATGCCCGACAGCACTTACCTTGATCATTCATGGGATGTGATTGATCTTACAGACCTGGTGCAGCCCGGTCAAAATAAACTGACCCTTTCGGTGCAACCTATGCACATACATGCTGAGGTTGAACCGGTTTACATCAGGGGAGATTTTTCATTGCAATCCTCCTCCAAAGGATTTGTTCTGCAACCCTACCAGCAAACCGGTTTGGGATGGTGGAAATATCAGGGCATGCCTTTCTACAACGAAGGGGTGCAGTACAGCTATTCCATTGATGCGGAAGAGCAGAAAAGATACAAGGTCCGATTGCAGGATTGGCATGGAACCGTTGCCAAAGTGATCGTGAATGAAGAGCAGGTAGGTATTATTGGTTGGACGCCCTATGAGTTTGAACTGACACCTTATCTGAATGCAGGTGCAAATGAGGTTACCATTCAGGTAACCGGTTCATTAAAAGGATTATTAGGACCTCATCACAACGTAAACCGCAAAGGTATTGTAACGCCCTGGAGCTGGTTTTATGCTCCGGAGACCCAACCTGCTGGTTCAGTGTACCATTTTCTTGAGTATGGATTGAATGATAATCCCGGTTTTTTTTCGTCAAATAAATAGTGCATATGTCAATCGTAATTTTCAGTAAAGTAATCAAAGCAAAACCATGGATTGATGCCCTGAAAGAAGCAGCACCCGATGTAGAAATTTTAAC
>CAZPVB010000161.1:0-8783 GCA_964589855.1 uncultured Bacteroidales bacterium | reverse complement strand
ATCTATGAAATTCAAAAACAGATGGAAAAATCAAAATAATATCCAATGGAAAACAAAACCTTGCTCAGTATTGTATTCCAGGGCAGGCGCAGGAATTTTGATGATATTAATTGTAGTCAGCAATTTATTGATGAAAGGATAGGGAGTATTGATTCGCGAGAGATCAACATCAGGAGAAAGAAAAAATCTGCGGTGCCGGTGCAGATCAGGCAAAACAATATTGTCGAAAACCTCTGGATTGGTAATGCCTCCGAGCAAACCGGAAGCACCATAACCAAGTGAAATATTGAACCAGGGAGGCAGGATATTCTGAGAAGTTATAAATGATCCGGGATTCGCAGAGACCCAGATTCTCATGCCATTGTAGTCTTTCAGGATTCGTTCCGGTAAATTTACACCCAAAAGATCAGGACGATATTTTGCTTCTTCAGAATTTCCATAGGAATACTTCAGGATGATCTTTTGCTCCTGCCAAAAAATTTGTTGTCCGGCAAACAAAAATGAGCCCAGCGTATTGGCAGTAAAATCGGACACTGATGCACCCCATTCAGTTGACAAACCATCCAGAATTTCTATAGTTGTAAGAAAAAGACTACCCGATATGCTGCTCCATAATGCACTTCTGTTCTGATCGACACCTGCCCAGCGAAAAGAATAATGTCCATACCTTGTCAGTTGATAGGCCGAAAAAACATGTCCGGCCTTATCCATTTGCATCCATTGCGGCCAATCGTTGTGAAAGTGAAAAGAAGAACGCGGGTAATTTTTGTACCATGCCTCATTTAGAACCAAAAGAGAGGAACTGTAACCAACAACATGCACTGCCGATACAAGTGACAACCTGCTTCTGTTTATGTTTGAAAAAAAATCTTCATCCGTTTTTTCCTCCGAATGATTAAAGAGTTGAATGGGTTGTATGTTTTTACCCGTTCGCAGGAACTGGATTTTTGTTGTTTCTTTCTTTATTTTTGCCTGGTTTGAAAACAGATCTGGTTGGTCATTCCCAAAAATCAGGACTGGAATAAATAGAATGGTGATAAAGAAAAGGTTCCTGAATTTCAAAGCAATAAATATCATTGGCAAAGTGCTATTCTTTCATAATGGTTCCATACCCATAATCAAGAATATCCAATGCTTTTTCCTGCGTGGAGGATTCGGCATAGGTTCTTAAAACAGGCTCGGTACCCGAGGGTCTGATCATAAGCCATTCATGGTCATTGAAAAAATACTTATATCCATCAAGCGTTTCAACCCTTTGAACTTTATAAGGACCAAAAGAATCGTACAAATCATTTTCACAGTTGAAAACGATTCTTTCTTTTTCTTTTTGAGGTATGCGTAAGTCTCTTCTTTCAAAAGCAAAAATACCTGTTATAGCATATATTTCCTCCAACAAATCGGTAAGAGACTTACCGGTTTTCACCATGGCTTCCCAAATAACCAGTCCGTTATAAATACCGTCCCTTTCCGGAATATGCCCTGCTACGGCGATGCCACCCGATTCTTCACCGCCCATCAAAATATTTTCGGTAAGCATCAATTCGCAAATATGTTTAAACCCGATTTTCACAAACTCCAAAGGCAGTCCATAGTGTTTGCAAAGTTTGGGAATTTTTACGGTGGACGAAAAACCAGTAGCAACTTTTCCTTTTTGTTTTTTATATTTTACCAGATAATGAATCAACAGCAACATGATATGATGGGAATCAATATAGTTACCTTTTGAATCAAAAAGGGCGATCCTGTCGGCATCACCGTCAACAGCCAATCCGCAATCTATGTTCTCAGATAACCTGATCACTTCCGAAAACTCCTTTAAATTTCGCATCAGCGGCTCGGGAGGAATACCATCAAAAAGGGGTTGCCTTTCGCAATGCAACAGGGTAATATCAGGGAATAGCCGGCGCATAACGTTTTGTCCGCTGCCATACATGGCATCGAAAGCAAACTGAAACCCGGAATTTCTGATAGATGGAAGGTCGAATTTCTCTTCCAGGTAACGGCAATATAAAGTCTCGGGATCAACCTTTTCCAGCAACCCCTTCTGCTCAAACGCTTCAATACTGATGGCATCGGTTTTAATGTTATGATGATCGGGGATGAGTTCTTCCACTTCTTTGATCTCTTTTTCTAGTAAAGGTCCACCAAAAGAACCTTTTAACTTATAACCATTGTATTGCGGGGGATTATGGCTGGCTGTGACGACAATACCCAGATCGGTTTTAAAATTTAACACGCCCATGGAAATCATGGGCGTGGACACAAACCCATCTGCCATATAAACTTTAATGCAGTTGTTTAGCATGACCCTGGCGATGGTATCGCAAAACAATTCACCTCCAAAGCGGCAATCATGTCCAATGATCACCGAAGGATTCTCTTTGTTTTGCAAAAGCCAGTTAGCGGTACCCTGGGCTACCCTGGCCACATTTTCTACTGTAAATTCTTTTGCAATGACAGCGCGCCATCCATCGGTTCCAAATTTTATTTTCATGGTTTAGAAAAATTAGATAAACGTTTTACCTGTGTTTTGAAAAGGATCTTCGGTTGATTGAAGTTGTATATATAGGATGAATTATCTCATTATTTTCCTTCTGTTGAGTTCTTGCTGGTATTTTCGGGCATTGATAAGATGCTGCCTGTAATTGGTAGCAAAGGCATGGTATCCTGAAAAATCGGCTTTTGCACTAAAATAAAGGTAATTATGCTCCTCTGCTGTGAGCACCCCATCAATCACTCGTGGTTCAGGCAGCGCAATGGGTCCCGGGGGCAAACCTGCATACATATAAGTATTGTAAGGAGAATCAGTTGCAAGATGCCGGTTTAAAACCCTCCTGATGCTAAAGTCGCCCAGCGCATATATAACCGTTGGATCTGCCTGTAAAGGCATATTTCGTTTCAGCCGATTTACATAAACTCCTGCTACTTTTGAATATTCATCAGGCTTTGAAGTTTCCTTCTGCACAACAGAAGCCAGGGTGGCCACCTCAGCGGGTGTCATATTTAGGTTTTCTGCTTTTTGCAAACGGTCTTCATTCCAGAAATTCTCAAATTCTTTCCACATTCTGTCAAACAACTGCTGAGCACTTGTATTCCAGAAAAATTCATAGGAATTGGGTATAAAAACGATTTTGGATGTTTCCCTTGTCAATTCATAATTTTGAAGGAAATTTTCATCGTTCAGCAATTGAATGATGCTGAGAGAATCTGCCTCGATCTGGCTGGCAATCCTTCCTGCCAGTTCTTCTTTTGTTCTGATATTGTTGAAAGTTAGTAGCACAGGGTCTTGTTGTCCGGATCTCAGAAGGTTGATCAGATCATTATTTCCCATGTCCTCATGAATCAAATATCTTCCGGGATAAATATGGTTTTTGTAATTCTTTTTTTCTGCCAGCCACTCGAAAGAATTACTATTAATGATCATTCCGTTTTCGTACAAGATGTTTTTCACCTGCGCAAAATCGCTTCCCGTGGGTATAAAAATATGGGTAGTGGTTCTTTCACCCAGAAAAATATTGGGTTCATAAATCGCATTGTATAGTCGGTATCCTGCGTATCCGCCTGCAAGAATGATGATCAGTAAAACCGATAGAACCACCTTGATCCAGAATGGGATACGTTTGTTTTTTTTCGTTTTTTTCTTCG
Source organism: uncultured Bacteroidales bacterium (assembly GCA_964589855.1). Taxonomy (GTDB): domain Bacteria; phylum Bacteroidota; class Bacteroidia; order Bacteroidales; family UBA7960; genus SKVR01. Next base: position 5,138 of record CAZPVB010000161.1, on the reverse strand, counting down.
TTGGTTTGTTCATATATAGATAATTATTTTTGAGTACAGTCAAAAAAAAACCTGATTTCAGCAAAACAGTAACCATATTTTGTTTTCCCAAATATTTACACGTCAGATTTTTAAATTCTTCTCAGTTTGCATCTTTCGCAGTCAAATGTCTTTTTCTGTCCGGGCATTCATCATTCAAATATAAATTGATATATTTCTTCACTGATCCAGTTCTTTTCATTGTTAAGCAACCAGTCCTTTTTGGTACCACATTTCTGAAACCCTTTACCTGTAAATAAGCGTATACTGTTTTGATTATCAGAAGTTATATTACAATATATCTGATGAAGGTTTAGTACCTTTTGCGCATACCTGATGATAACGTCGAGTGAATCAGATGCATATCCTTTTTTTCTGTGAGGTTTGCCGATAAGCACACCAATACCTGCTCTCCGGTTTTTGGCGTCAAATTCAAAAAGATCAATGCAACCAATAGTGTTTCCGGTTTTATCCATGATCATCAACCGGAGTTGTTTATCCGTATATATATCCGAATGAGAGTTGAGCACATATTGTTCTAAATGAAACCTGGAAAAAGGTGTATATGTATTGGAATAATTCCAGGTTTGTGTGTCATTCTCCCACTGGTACAACAGATCGATATCTGAAGGTTCCATTGCCCTTAATTCTGTTATCTGTCCTTTAAGTATCTGCATATTCTCACACAAAAATAATCATTTAGAGATATTCAAACGGTTCATTTAATATAAAAAAAGTACTAAACGAGGTAAAACAGACAAAACTATTTTTCCCAAACCGGCACAATCCTGCTAAGATCCAATTCCCCTTCAAATACTTTAACGGCAGGTCCGGTTAATACTATGTTTTGGTAATGATGATGCCGGAAGTGGTCAAAACTTACGCTGAGTTTCCCTCCTTTTGCCCATAATGTATAAGTATTGTTTTTTCTTTTGATACCTGCCGCATGCGCAGCAATAGCAGCGGCGGTAACACCAGTACCACAGGCCCACGTTTCATTTTCCACCCCTCTTTCATAGGTTCTTATCAACAATTCATCTTCTGTGATCTCAACAAAGTTTACATTGATGCCCTGTTTCTCCCATTCGGATGAATACCGGATATTTCTTCCTTCTTCAAAAACATTCAGACTTTTTACATTTTCAACAAATTGAACCATGTGAGGAGAACCTGTATCAAGGATAAAACGATCCTTGTTCTGCTCGAGGTCTTTTACGTCATTCATGCCCAGTGAAACAATACCTCCGCTGCCATCATCCTCCAGTATACTTGCCTCATGAGGTCCGTCGGAGGCAACAAACTGTGACGAATGAGTTATTTTCCCCACGTCAAAGGCAAATTTCACAAGGCATCGTCCTCCATTTCCGCACATGGTGCCCGGTTTACCGTCGGAATTAAAATAAACCATTTTAAAATCGTACTTTTCATCATTTTGTAATAGCATAAGGCCATCGGCTCCAATGCCAAACCTGCGATGGCAGAGTGTAGCAATTAATCTTTGACGGTCAGGAACATTGTTAAAAACATTGTTATACTCATCATACATGATAATAAAATCGTTGCCTGCACCGTGGTATTTATAAAAAGTTTGTTGCATGTAATTATATTTTTAATGTGCATTTGATGTATTTGAATGATGGCAAAATCACTTTCAAAATTAACCGAAACTCTGCAATAATGCTCAAAATCCTTGTATTATTAGTTAAGACAGTCTAAAAACTTGTTTTTAGTAATGTGCGTCAATTTTGCTCTTTATCAAACATCAGATTATCAAAGAACTAAATTCGTAAAAATTCTTGTTATTCGTGGACAACAACCTTTTTATACCAGACTCATTAGTTTTTCAGGAACTGTTTTTATCCTGGGAATCATCAGCCTATAAACGGGGCAAACCACAAATCAGAGACATCGTTTTGGAAAAGATATCAATAAGTTATGATTTAATATTCGTGCAGATGTAAATGATTGGCTGAGAAGTATCATATTAACTTGCTGTTTAGGCTGGTAGGAAAAAGGTCATTAATCGGGAGAAGAATTTTGCTCTACTACCAATCCGTTGGATTGTGGCAGCAAAGGTTGGAAAACGGCGGTAATCTCAAGTGGATAACTATGGTTGAGGTAGTGAAGGTATAGTTGATTGTTTTGATAGGAAAGACCTGCAAGATCAAAAAGATAAATGCCATAAAGCATAATTTTATTTTTACCCATTTTATACCCCATTGAGTTAAGAGGTGATTCCCAGAATTCGAGATAATAAGTTTTGGCAGAATCTTCAACATAAATGTTTCCAATTAAAGAATCAATTTTTCTTCTGTTCTCTTTTTCACGGTTGGTATTAATGGTAATGGTTTTGGAATACAATAGTTTATCCTTTGCCAAAAAGTCTTTTTCAGCAATAACAGATGCATTGCGATTAGAACTTAAATCCTTATTACGGGCATTTGCTACTGATCCATGCTTTCGTGTAAGGTCAGTATTTTGATCTCCATCCTGAAAATTTGACATATATTTATCAAAAAATTCAGCAACAAACTTGTCATTTTGTCGGTCAAAATGCCAGTATACCATCCCTACACCCAGGAAAAACCCCAGAGCAATGCCAACAATAAGCGGTAATGCCTGAAAATCAGGATCTTTTTTTCTTTTCATTGATTAGTTTGGTTTTATTGCAAAAAACTAAAATAGATTGAAAAATTGGCAGTGGTAAGATATTTTCTTAAATTTTAATGGTTAACCTGTTTAATAACAAGATTTTTAATGATTTTATTACCTAAAGATCAATTCCTTCAAAAGAAAGAAAATGAGTAAACATGTTCGTGGCAGAACAAATCTACTATCTTTCGCACAGTCTCAACATTTTCATAAGATATATTTTGATTAAACAAGTCGGATGCATCTCACCAGGCAATATTTAAAAAAGATTTTTTTGATCTCTGCAAATTAAAATCATCCTGGTGTGTATCAATAGTCATTGTAATGGTTTGTTGATCATAATGAAAACATAAGCAGTTACTTATAAAACCTGTAAGATATTAAAAGGTTCTGATTACCCTTTTTTATCCGGTAAACAAAAAATCATGAAACCTGTTTAATGATCAGAATTTAGAGAAAATAATCCAGTAGTAACAAAACTTTTTATGTTCTATAATTGTCTGGATTTTTTTTCAAATTTAAATTCAAAAATACAAAAGAAAAACCAGTTGAATGTTAAGCAATGGATTTTGCGGAAAATTTTACCCAAAGAAATAGTTTGTAATTTTTAACCAAAGTAGTAAAGTACTGAGATCCAAAGATTAAATAGATTAAATAGAAAAACGTTCAATTTCATATAGTGCTCTTAACAATAAAAAGGAACATCTTTTGTTAAGAAAATAGTGCATTAAACAGATTGTTAATTAAAAAGTAAAGGAAAATGAAGAAGTTTCTGAGTATGCTGCTAATTGCCACGTTAGGTGGATTTATAGCCGTTTTTGTGCAAAGTTTATTTTTTTCCGATTCCAGTGATTCTGCAAGTTCAACAAATAACAAAACAGTACAACAAAGTACCTCGCTCCCTTCAGCATTTACACATTATTTGAGTGATGTACCCACCACCCTACCCGATTTTGCTGTTGTGGCAGAAATGACCGTTAATGCGGTGGTACACATCCGTGCAGAGTTTGAGCGCCCCAGTAGCTTGTACGAGGAGTTTGGCCCTGGCGATCTTTTCAATGAATTTTTCTTTGGTCCGCGCGAACGTCAGCAGCGCCCCGAGAGAGAAAGGCGCACACAAGGCTCAGGAAGTGGTGTAATCATCAGTGAAGACGGATATGTAATAACCAATAATCATGTGGTTCAGGATGCGGTAGAAATTCAGGTAACCCTGAATGATAACAGTGTTTATGATGCAAGCGTAGTAGGAACTGACCCTACCACAGACCTTGCGCTATTAAAGATTGAAGGCGAAAACTTTGCTTATGCAGTGTTTGGCGATTCGGATAAAGTGAAGGTTGGTGAATGGGTATTGGCTGTTGGGAATCCGTTCAACCTTACCTCTACCGTTACAGCAGGAATTGTAAGTGCCAAGGGGCGTCAGATCAATATCCTGGGGGGAGGTACTGCTATTGAATCTTTTATACAAACAGATGCAGCCGTAAACCGGGGAAATAGCGGTGGTGCATTGGTAAACACCAATGGTGAACTCGTCGGAATAAACGCCGCCATAGCCTCTACTACAGGTACTTTTGCTGGTTACTCTTTTGCTATACCATCCAATATTGCCAAAAAGGTAATGACAGACCTGATGGAATTTGGCGAAGTACAACGCGGATTTTTAGGAATAGAAATACAAGGTGTAAACTCACAACTTGCCAGAGAGAGAGAGCTGAATGTAAATCAGGGTGTTTACATTGCCGCTGTATCAGAAGATAGCGCGGGCGATGAGGCTGGCCTCCAGTCTGGCGATGTAATTACTGGTATCGATGGCAGGCAAATTACCAGCACTGCCTCTTTATTAGAGACTGTGGGTAGAAAAAGACCAGGCGATCGTGTTAGTATTGAATATATCCGCAATGGAAAAAAAAGAGAGACAGAGGCAGTGCTCAAAAACATTTATGGAGATGAATCTATTGTTGAAGCCGGAGAGAAAAATATAATGGAAGCGCTGGGCGCCCGTTTTGAAAGTGTTACCCAGAATGAACTTAGAAGGCTAAACATTGAAAATGGTGTAAGAGTATCTTCTTTATCTGATGGAAAAATAGCATCAGCAGGAATACGGGAAGGTTTTATCATAACACATATCGACAGGGAAGAAGTAGTAAATGCCCGCGAACTGGTGGCCCTACTGAATGAAAAAGCCGGAGGTGGGGTATTGGTCGAAGGGGTATATCCCAATGGTACCAGAGCTTATTACGGATTAGGATTATAAAAGAGCCTCAATACTGATGATAATTTGGTTTTTTTCTGTTTATATCAGAAACTAAAACGTAAAATTATCGTTATCCATATAATACCGAGCCAACGTGTAGACCATCACGAAATAAGATGGTCTGCATGTTATTTTTATTTGAAAACAACAAAAATTTTCAGTACCTTTGAAAGTTTTTTCTGAAGTAAAATACAGAAAATTTTTTATTATCCAC
>CAZPVB010000160.1:0-8826 GCA_964589855.1 uncultured Bacteroidales bacterium | reverse complement strand
GGGCAAATATTCTGGATTCAGACGACATTATTGCTTACGAAGTAACAAGCCCCGGCATTCATGAAGTGATTATCTGGGCACGTGAAACTGGTATTGTGATTGACAAGTTTATCCTGGTTTCTGATTTCAATGCAACTTCAGGATTCATTAAAGAGTAACAGAAACAGAAAAAAGCATTGAAACGCTGATGCATGTTTCAATGGAAAATAAAAAAGGTGGTTTGCGCATGTTTTTATGGTGCAGATCACCTTTTTCTTTTCTGTAAACAACTTGGAGCATTGTTTTTCCCAACAATGGATGAGTCCACTCTGAAAAATCAATTATCCACAGATTACACAGATTTACACAGATGTTAAATTCTGATAATCAATGTGTTTAAAAAAGAAAATGAACACAGTTTTGCCGGAAACAAGTTCTCGGAGTGGACTCATGGATTCAACAAGCAAACCTATCATTAAAACCAACAGAAAAGGAAAAACGGGTTAATGCATCGGGTTCACCCTTCTGCATTTGTAAGAAAACGCCAAATATGCGTTGCTTACTGAAATTATTTAACCCGTAAAGCAAGGATTTAATCAGATAGAAAATGCCTTTAGTGAAAACTTTTGATGACTATTGTTTTTTTTTACGATGCTATACAGAGTTCAACTAAATTTCTGTAAATTATGAGAAAAGTAGCAAATCAAGTTAAGGTGACAGGGATACTGGTGTTGTTTGCTGGTATATTGTTTTACGGATGTGAGGAAGAAAAAAGTAATCAGGGAAATGTAGAACTATCATCCCCAACGGTGGAACCTGATGGTAATTTGTCTCTCAATGCAATCGCACGCTTTGATGCAGATGTAACAGAAATGGAAGGCAGTCCGTCGGTCATCTACGAATGGACACTCCAGACCTCAAGGGGCACTCTGATAGTTGATGATGAAGAAGCAGGTAACCAGGCAGAAACTTCCGACCCAACAGTTTTTGTGCGTGGTGATACCGCAGGAGAGGAAACACTAAAGGTAAGGGTAATAAATTCTGAAACAGGAAATAAAATTGGCGAAGATCAACTTACCTTTGAAATAACATCTCCTTTCGGCATGTCCTTGTGTTACGATGAACCAATGATATTCTACAGGAATAACAACTGGGATAGCCCGGGAATGATCGCTTACGGGTTAGAGTCAGGTGACGAAAACACAACAGTTCTTGCTTCTCAAAATTGGTTTTTTGATATCACTAATGATGGAAACTGGTTTCTCAGACTTGATTTCTCAGAACAACCTACCTACAAAATATATATGGATAAATGTGATGGTTCGGAATCTCAATTAATTACTGAGGGGTTATTGATTGAATATCCAACTTTTGGACCAAACGATGAATATATTTATTATTCAGAACGGGTCGATAATCCTACCCACCCCCACGATCAGCGTGCTATGGAGATTTTCAGGGTACATATCGAAACCGGAGAAAAAGTCATGATTTCAAATCATAAGGTTTTCTCAAGTAACCAACGTGTTTCTCCTGATGGTCAATGGATAGCATTTGAACATGCTGAGCCGGTTTATACCTCTAATGGAATTTATGACGGCAACATCACACACGTTTCCATTATGCCTGCTGAAGGTGGTCCGGCTACCCTGCTTACCAATATTTACGAGGGAGTGTTAAGAGGCATTGACTGGTCTCCCGATTCTGAAGATTTAATTTTCCTGTGGGATATACCTGGTGGCACAGGCGATGGTGCGACAGATGGGATTTACAGAGTTAACCGAACCGGTGGTTCGCCCTTCCTGATCTTTGCAGAACCGGATGGCGGAGACAGGATATTTTACTATAATAATGGTGCCAGAATAGCATTTCATGGACATCCTGCCGGTGACACCCAATACGACATCTGGAGTATTGATGCAAATGGTAATGACCTTCAGCGAATTTCCGATGCTCAATACAATGTATTTCTGCAATTTATCTGGGATCCGTGAGATAAATCTACTTTTTCGCTGGTATCAGATCATTTTTGATCAATGTTCCACCATCGAGTTTAAAGATTGACCCGGTGATCCATTCTGCCTTTTTACTGAGCAGGTAAAGGATCAGATCGGCCACTTCACCGGGTTCACCTATGCGCTCCAGGGGATAGCGGGCGGCAACTTTTTCTGCCATTTTATTGTAAGCATCTTCATCTTCCACGATGTTATTATCAAGGTGGATGTTGGTGCGGACAAAACCGGGATTTACCGAGTTGACCCGGATTTTATAGGGTGCCAGATCGCCGGCGAGGAACTCAGTAAGCATATCCAGTCCTGCTTTACTTACCGAGTATGCAACACTGCTGCCTGGTCGCATGGAAGCAACTGAGGAAACATTCACAATGGCGGCACCATTGGCCGCTTTCAGCAGGTTCAGTAATGATTGTGTAAGCAGGTAGGGCCCATTGAGATTTACATCCAGATTAAATTTCCACTGGTCATAGTCCACCATCTCAATACCGCCCTTAGTTAGCACTCCTGCAGCATGAACCAAACCGTGAATTCTGCCGTGATCTTTACCGATATATTCACTCAGCATTTCACAGTCATCTTTTTGGGTTACATCACCTGCTATGAATTTGATATTGGCCGGTTTAGGTTTAATCTCATCCAATGCCCGTTTGATCTTCTCTATGCTCCTGGAAAAGGAGATCACATGATTTTCAGGGTTTTTTGCCAGTTTTTCAATACATGACAAACCAATACCTGAACTTCCACCTGTAACAACATATATTTTTTCCATATTCTTTTTGCTTTTTAATATTTTTGCTGTTTATCTTTAAAAAACAAAGGTTTTGAACACGGAATTGTTTGGAGAAAAAAAGTGTTACAGGGTGAAAACTCAGTCTTTTTCATGATCATTTTCCAGGAACTGATCCAGATTGTCCAGTTTTTTATTCCAAAACTTTTTATACCTGCTGATCCAGTTGTTTATTTCTTCAAGATTGTCTGCCTTTAAATAGCAGTACCGTTCTCTTCCATGGGTTTTTATGGATACCAGACCCGATTCCTCCAGGTACTTCAGTTGTTTGCTTACCGCCTGCCGGGTGATGGAGCTGAAATGATCAGCAAGCTGATTGATATTCATGTTTTCTTTAAAAAGCAGGTCAATGATTTCCCGACGTGTGGGGTCGGCAATGGCTGCAAAAGGATCACGTTTCATTGGTCAAGGTATTTTTGAATTTTATCGCGCAGCAACCCTTTCCAACCGCTTCCCAAAATGAAACGGATGATATACTGGTTGATGAAACCTACAAATCCGCTGTGCTTAAAATGCAACCTGGTACCCTCTGGAATAGGTTCCAGCTCGAATGATACCAGTGTGGGGGTTTTGATCGGACCACCCTGCCATGTAAACTGAAGTTTTTTGGGTACCTCAAAATCAATCACCTTGCAGTTTACGATTCCGTCAAAACCAGGCTGGGGTTTGGTCTTAAAAGTGAACTCATAACCTTTCTCCAGCTTAAAATCGTTGGGCATCAACCATTCAGCGAGTGCCTCAGAGGTTGATACTGCTTTCCAAACCTTTTCCACAGGATAAGAATATACGCGTTCGATCTTGATTTCTTTTGCCATTGTTTGTTTTTAATTTAAATGAATACCAAATTAGAGATACAATTTATGCAACTTTTTGGTTGCAAATATAAAAAGAAACCAAATGGTTGCGCATTTGTTCAGAATTTTTGACTCAATTCCTTTAAATTGGCTACGTCTAACTGAACCGAGCCATGACAAATACTCTACTCAATTTTTATACGAATAGACTTTTTGTGTCCGGTTAAAAAAACAATAGATGTTCAGGATTATCATGCCATCACTCTTCTCTGAGATGGGATTGTTCCCTGACTGGGATCGTTCTCCAGCCTTTTAGGCAGAAAACCTTGCGGATATTTAGTGACGAAGTCATCACCAAACAACCGGTTATGTACCTGGGTGTTCTTGTAGATTTCCCAGTCGCGCCTTCCGTAATGCCTGTAAAATAATGTAATAATGGAAGAGGTCAGCACAATGGTTGTGGAGTAAAGAATAGCGAGCCAAAGCATCATATTTTGCACATTGCCGGTAAAACTGAGCAGAATTACGGCAAACGCTACGGGTCCGTTTTGAATGCCTGTTTCCAGAGAAATTGCCCTTTGAAAAACGGGATACACACCCCAAAGGCGTGAAAACCAAAACCCGAAGAAGAACCCGGCTAATCCCAGTCCAATCGCACCCACATAGAGCGTCCAGGGGGTTTGAGACATAAGTGCACCGTGTCTTGTAAAAGAAGTGCCAAGCAAATAGATAATTACAATTATCCCCACAAAACCGGCAGTATCTTCTGCCGTTTTGGCCCATACAGGTGATTTTCGTCTGAGTATCATTCCCAAAACAACGGGTATTAAAACCAAAACCAGTGAACTGATGATGTTGCCGGTAGGGATGATGAACTCTGTTGTGCCCTGGGATGCAGATAGTTCAGACACGAAGGGGCGTGTGTAAAATTGCAGGATTAATGGCATCATAACCAATGCAAGCATGGTAGAGGCAGTTGTCATGGAAATGCTCAGTGCCACCGAACCCCGGGAAAAGTAAGTGAACATATTGGAGGTGGTGCCTCCGGGCAGACTTCCTACCATGATCAATGAAATGGTAAAAGCCGGATGCAATTGAAGGACAGTTGATAATCCCAAAGCCAAAAGGGGCATCAGTCCGAACTGAGACAAAAAACCGATCAGTACACCCTTGGGACGTCTGCCCACTGCTTTAAAATCATCAACGGTCAAACTGGAACCCATACCCAGCATGATTACAAAAATCATGATGGCGAGTAAAATCTTATCATGGTCGTATAAAAGTTGCGTGCTAAATTCCATTTTTTCCGTTTTTTTTGGGTGAACCGTTGGTGAATAAGTCTTTGATGATATGATCGTATTTTTTCATGATCACGTGTCGCTTTATTTTGTGCAGATTGGTAAGTTCGTCGCCCACCTGAAACACCTCGGGAAGTATCCTGAAGGACTTGATCTGCTCATAAAGTTTAAATCCGTTGCTGGTTGAGGTAAGTTTTCTGATCTCATCCCTGATAAGTTTTTGTGCCTCTGGGTTGGCAACCAATTCAGCGGCTGTATTTACACTGTAGCCTCTCGTTTTAAACTCACTTATTCCGGGAACGATCAGAGCACTGAGAAACTTTTCATCCTGCCCCACGATCATGCATTGATCAATCAGTTGACTTTGCTGCAGACGCATTTCAATAGGTTCAGGCTCTACATTTTCTCCACTGGAAAGCACAATGGTAGACTTATGACGCCCCATGATCTTCAGATGATTGTTATGTGTTATGGTACCCATATCGCCGGTTTTCATCCATCCATCCTCCATCACCTGAGAGGTCAACCGAGGTTCTTTATAATATCCTTTCATCACCTGAGGTCCTTTTACCCATATTTCGCCTTTTCTTGATCTGCCCAAATCCGGAAGAGATTGGTCAGGGAATAATACCTGACTGGTTTCCGGATCAACAATTTTTATATCGGTTTCTTTGATGGGTGGGCCAACTGTTCCTATCACCCTGTCTACCATAGACCTTGTGGATATTACAGGGCAGGTTTCGGTCATACCATATCCTTCCAGGATAGGAATACCAACATAATTAAAAAATTTGTCGATTTGTGAGGGAAGTGCCCCTCCGCCCGAGATCGTCATACGCAATGCTCCCCCGGCACCCAACCGTATCCTTTCCAAAACAGCAGCATTAAAGAAACCATACCAGGGAAGTACAATTGCCCAGCGCAGCAGGTGAAATGGCAAAAGGGCTATGTGTTGAAACCAGTTATGAGGTTTCAATTTCAGATAACTGTTGGTAATAAACCAGGTTGATTCCTTGTATTGCCTGGCAAGAAAATAACCGATATGAAAAAGCATTTGACGCACAGGGTGGGATGCTTTTACCCCTCTTATGATTCGTTCGTATAATTTTTCCCATAATCTTGGTGCAGAAGCCATAAAAGTGGGTTCCACATTTCTCAGATCATCACCCAATGTTTGAATGGAAGAATAGAAGGTACAACCACCAAAACTAATCGTGTACATTTCAATAACCCTTTCGAAAATATGCCAGATGGGCAAAACAGAAAGCATGCGGTCGGTGCAGTCGTGAATGCCTGGCAGATTGCGAACCTGCGACATCATGTTGGCATGGGTAAGCATTACACCCTTGGGTATACCGGTAGTTCCGGAGGTGTAAATCAGCGTAAACAGGTCATCGGGTTGTATGTTTTCCATTCGTGCTTCTGCCCTGCGGTCTCCTTTTTCTCTCAACCGGCGTCCTGTTTCAAGAACCTGACTTAGTTTCAGAACACCTGGTGCAGGAGTAGCTTTATCCTCCATCAGAATCACCTGCCGCAACCGTGGGAAATGACTTTTGAGTTCTAAGATTCTGTTTTGAAGTGCCTCGGTTTCCGCAAAAGCAACCTCTATTTCTGCATGATGTATAATGTAGGAAAGTTCTGCATCCGAAACATCCCTGCCACGCGGAACATCTGCAGCACCCGATATTTGCACAGCATAATCTGCCAGAATCCATTCCATCCGGTTATCGCCAAACAAACCTACGTGCTCACGCGACTTTACACCCAGTTCAATCAATCCTGTGGCCAGTTCCAGTCCCATCCTGTATAACTCACTGTAAGAAACAGGGTGCCAGTTCAATGCACTTTTCCTGGTGGCAAAGGCCGGCAATCCATTAAATTTTTCTGCCGCCTTTTGGTAAAGCATTGCCAGGTTATCCGCCGTTATTCTTTTGTTCATAGGTAGTTAATTTTTACTGCAATCACATTCAAATAGTATTTCAATCAAAGCAGGAGCAATCGATTGCGGTTTTCATTCGGCAAAAATAGATAATTATACTTATATGATTATAAATTAATATGATATTGATTTATATGGTAATCGGGTTTGATTGTAAATAATTGATTTTGGTTTGTACAAAATATACAGCAAAATCATGCATTTTGCTCTTTGATAACATTCGTTTTCTTAAACTGAATTCGTTTACTATTTTTGAAAAATTGATCCTTATGCTTACTTTTACCATTGGTTTAAAAACTGTAATGGGTGGTTTAAACAAATGTATAAACAATTTTTACGATTAAATAAACATTAAGAACATAAAAAATGTAAAAATGTTTATTCGGTTTTTTTATCGTTCTTCTATTCAGATTATGGATTCATTTATCTTAACACGTGTTTTTGTTGATTTGCCTTATTTTTTTCAATGCATTTGCTGTGTTTCTGAAGAAAAGTGCCAACAAGATTGTTTTTTGATTTTAATTGGCGCGGATTCTGTCTGGGAAACCTGTTCTTACCAATTCGTTGAATGTTCACTTATTTTTATAAATGATAATCAGAATACCTGAATTCGGTTAACACCCTTTTTTGTAAATTACCCCGCTTCTTTGACAATTTAATTTTTGCTACCAATTCATGAAACTGATTTTTATCATGATTGGTTCTGTTTTTTCAAACCAATACAAAACAAATGATGCAAATAATAATGAGGAAAACCATTTGGGTGATACTTTTGGTATTCACGCAATATGTTTATGCACAGGTGAAAACGCCTCTGCAAACTACTGATATCTTTGATCTGGAATACATATCAGAACCCTGGATATCGCCCGATGGAAGCAAGATCATTTACGTGAGAAATTTCAAGGATGTAAAGACAGACCAGTATTTGTCGAATCTTTGGATCATTAACGCTGATGGGTCTGAAAACCGGCCCCTTACCACAGGCATGCAGCGCGACTACCAACCCCGCTGGTCGCATGATGGAACCATGATCACATTTAAATCGAATATGCAGGATAACAAAGAAAAACTTTTTCTGATGTGGATGGATACCCGTCAATATACAGCACTTACCCACTCAACCCCGGCTCCCGGAGAAGTGTCCTGGTCATACGACAATACCAAACTTGCCTTTACCCGGTTTGTACCGGAAAAAATAAAAACCTGCTCCAGATTCCTAACCCGCCCTCAGGCGCCACGTGGAGCGAACCTCCTGTTTTTATTGACGAATTGATTTATCGCGCTGATGGACGAGGATACCTGCCGCAAGGGGAAAACCAGATTTTTGTGATGGGCATTGAAGGTGGCTCACCAGTGCAGATCACACATAGTGAAGCAGATTATATGCCAGCAAGGTTAAATATCAGAGGGAAACCCGAATGGTCTCTGGATGGTCAATCCTTGTATTTTTCAGCAAACCTGAAAGAAGATTATACTGATAATCCTATTGAAACGGAAATATATCGCTTCGACATTCAAAAAAATACTGTTACCCAACTTACCGACCGCTATGGTCCTGATCAGAATCCTTCTCTTGCCCCCAACGAAAAATGGATCGCTTACACCGGTTTTGATGATCAACTCAAAGGACACCAAATCACCAACCTCTATGTAATGAATAGTGACGGTTCCGGCAAAAAAAACCTGACCCCGGATTTTGACAGAAACATATCACGAATCTTTTGGGGTTCGGATAGCAAGTATATTTATTTTATGTTTCATGATCAGGGGATAACCAAAACGGGCAGGATTGACATGGATGGAAACAGAGAGATCCTTGCGGAAGGTTTGGGTGGTTTGTCAAACAGCAGACCCTACAGCTCGGGTGATTTCACACTGGCAAAAAACGGATCTATGGCTTATACCCTGGGTAGCCCCTATCATCCGGCGGATCTGGCAATATTCGAAAAGGGAAAGTCAAAAAGACTTACCCATCTCAACGACGATCTTTTCTCGTACCGGAAATTGGGTA
>CAZPVB010000159.1:0-8896 GCA_964589855.1 uncultured Bacteroidales bacterium | reverse complement strand
CACAAAAAGCAATTCTAAAAATTCTCGTGTTCCTTGAAAAATTAAAATTAATTAGTCTCGCAAGAAAACTCATTATTTTTACATGTGCTTGATAAGAAAGCGACAAGTGCAAGGCTTGCGATGACTGAAAAACAGGAGTTTACTTTTCTTAAATGACTGTTTTGAAGGTGAGTATAACGTAGCAATTGGCGTTTTCTTGCAAGCACTAATTACTCTGATTCACTGAGTGTATGATTAAAAGAAGCTTATATAAAAAGATAGAAGAATCGTAGGTTTTTTGCAGGCACACCCGTATTTTCTGGGTGAATCCTCCAGCGTATAATGGCAGCAACACTTGAGCAAATGCTTTAGTCTGCTGACATCAAAACGGTTTTGCCTTCATCATGGTGGCTGATATACTCTTAATAATTACATTATAAGGAATGATATCGAAATTATGGCAGGAATCTATCTTGTACTAAAATAATACCCAATCATCACCTGCCATATCATAACACAATTTAACATCAGAAAACAGAATGTCGTCTTTTTTTTCTGTTTCTTTGTGCAAACGTTTGTTCGTTAGATCAAAATATTTTTTCTGTTTGAATCGTATGTAATATTTTCATGTTTGCATTGGATAATCTCACTGTTTTTGGCGAATATCAGAATCATGGAAATTAATTACGACAAAAATGAGAGAGTGAACAAATAAACAAATATCCGGATATCAGCTATCCGGGAAAGAACCAACAGGAACAAATGAACATAGAAATAAAGAGCAACATGCACCAAACTTTTTTAATATGAGACTAAATTCAAAAATACTCTATCTGTCAACGATTATGCTCTTTCTGCATATTTTATCTGTTGCGAATGCCTTTTCAGGCAATACAAAAGAATTTTATCATCCGGCTACAGTGGTATGGTTCAATGATCATGGCGAAGGTCGAAATCAACACGCCTTTTTCAGGCAATCCATTCATCTTGACGCTCCCCCGGAGAAAGCAGAGGTGAATGTTTTTGCTGATTCGCGTTATATCCTGTATGTAAATGGAAACCCTTTAAATTACGGACCCTTGCGGTCTTATCCGGAAAATCCCGTCTATGATGTGTATGATCTTTCTTCCTATTTGGTTACAGGAGAAAATGTAATTGCCCTGAAGGTTCGAAGCAATGGAACCAATACCTATCAATTACCTTTGAGTAAAGCAGGTTTAGTGGTTTGGGGTGAGGTAATCTATGCCGGTAAAAGTTATGATATGAAAACTCCGGGCAATTGGAAAGTGCTTCCTTCGCAAGGGTACGTTGATAATGCACCTAAAATGTCGTTTGCTACCGGTCCGATGGAAATCTACGACGCCCATAAAGATCCGCATAAATGGCAAATGCCGGATTTTGACGATTCTAAATGGATCACCCCGTTGGCCGTGAAAGACCAAAAACACTGGGGCAGTATGCAACCACGTCAAATCCCTTTTCTTACCCACGAAAAGCATTTCCCACACCATACTTTATGGCAAAAAAGTATTTCAGTGGATGAAAGGGTTTACTCCTTCCGGGTAAAATCTGCCGACAAAACACAATCTGACTTCAACACACAAAAGCGGGTTTTCGCTTATACTTATATCTACTCTCCCAAATCCCAATCCATAGAAACGGGTACCTGGTGGGGTGAATTTTTCCTTAATGGAGAAGGACCCCTGAAGAGAAATGATTTGCCATTGGAAAGTATTAACCGCCAAAGTATGACACTTGATTTGAATGAAGGATGGAATTTCTTTTTCATAAAATATGATATTGTTTGGGCATCATGGGAATTCTATTTTGCTGTGCCCTCAAATGCAGGTCTGGTTTTTTCACCCCATAAAAAAATGGATGATCAGGTATTATTCAAAACTGCAGGTCCTTTCCTGCCTGAGGAAGAGGATAGAGTTCTGGCATTGGATCTTCCGTTTGATTCCCCCAAAGATCTTCCCGAAAAGCTTTCAAAAGGGTGGGTTGATAAAACTAAGAATGATCATGCACAAAATCCCGCATGGAATATAGCATGGAGCCGGTTGGGCGAACAGGAAGAAACAGAACCATGGATGATCAATGACCTTGTTGTCAAAGCCAATCAACCTACCGCCTTTGCTTTTGATATGGGAGGCAAAAAACTGGGACGGATCTTTATTGAGTACGAAGCTCCGGCGGGAACCCGTTTTGATATTGGTTTTTCGGAAGACCTGATCAACAACCGGCCGTGGGTATTGAAACGGGCTGGTATTTACACCAGCACAGGGCACGTAGCATCAGGCGAATCAAATCTTTATGAGTCTTTTCAACCTTATGGTCTTCGATACATACAGGTAAATGTTAGCGGGCATACCGGGGATGTAAAGATCAAACGAATTGGCGTGATCAATCAGTTGTATCCATTCGAACTCAATGGCAATTTTCAGTCTTCTGATCCTTTGTTTGATGATATCTGGAAACTGGGATGGCGAACCCTCAGGGTTTGCGCTGAAGATACCTACACAGATACACCTTTTCGGGAAAGAGGACTCTATGCCGGCGATGCCCTTCCTCAGTATGCTATTACCCTAGCCACCAGTGGTGATTCGCGTCTCATGAAAAGAAGTCTTGAGGTGTTTCAGGATCTTTACAGGGATATTTTTCAACCTGGTAAAGCAAGACAGGAGGGGGCACACGGAAACATTGGCGACTTTCCCCTGAAAACCCTGGAGTACTTCAGATGGTATCTGCAAATGGAAAACGATATGGAGTTTGCCCGTCAACTTTATCCTTCTTATCAAAACCTAATTAAATTTTACCGCCAACTGGATACTTTCAATGGATTGACTGTTTTTTCAAGAGTTTTTATCGAATGGACAAAAATTCAGAAAATCAATACAGCCAACACTGCTGTCAATGCTTTGCTTGTAAGGTCATACCACAATATGGCATGGATTGCCCAAAAACTGGGCAGGAATGATGATGCGGCTCAATACCTCGAATGGGCAGGAGCGCTTACCCAAAACATTCTCGATCACTGCTGGGATGAACAAAAAGGTGCTTTTCACGATGGTTTCCATGAAGGACAAAAATCAGATTCCTACTTTCCAATTTCAAGTGCTTATCCAGTGCTCTTTGGTTTGACGAGTCCTGCTCATAATGATAAAATACGTGAATTTTTAAAACACGAACTGGCAGATATCGGAGATGTTGACCGGCAGAGAAAAACCACACCCTATGGTGGTTATTATGTATTGGGCGCTCTTTACAAACTTGATGAGGCTGCCACTGCCGAACGGTTTATCCGTCAGTACTGGTCGCCTATGATTTTGAGGCATCATGATACTGCCTGGGAAAATTTTGGAGATGCTTCGGATGGAAAAGGGCAGGGGACACTCAGCCATGCCTGGAGCGGTAGCCCCACTTTTTATATGACAACAGAAATTTTGGGTGTACCTCTCCATTTCGGTGAATTTGATCCTGATGATCTGGTTATTGCCCCCCTCTCCGAAAGTCTTGATAAAGCAGAAGGTACTGTGCCATTGCCACAGGGTAGCTTACACGTATCATGGCACATTTCCGGCGATCTTTTATTTGTGGATGTGGATGCCCCTGAACAGATCAACTGGCGTGTAAAACCACGTGGCCGACTGGCAGAAAAAAAACTGGTTGTCAATGGTAAGCATATCCATCATGGGTTATAAAAAAAGAGGGAGATAAGCGCTTATCTCCCTCTTTTTATCTGGTTATAATTTGATTAACCTGATCAGATGCCTGCTCCGTTCTTTTCTTAAAGGGGGAACTCGCTAAAATACCGGTTTTGTAGTTTTTTGCCGTGTTGTCTGATTATAATCATCCGCGTGTGTGTCAATAATATTGTCATGGCTCGGTTCATAGTGTTTTATGGGTGCGTGTTTATCCAAGGAATTTTCTGCGCAGCGCCTCTACCTGCTCATCATTGATGGGAATCAATTCACCAAGTGTTGTGCCCATTACCAGAGATTTTGCAGAGAATTCTGCTACCTCCAGTCTGTCGAAAGTTTGCAGAAGTGCATCACCGGTAACCAATACAGCATCATTTTGCAATATCATGGCAGGTTTATTCTGTTCCAGCACCTCTATCACGCCTTTGAAATCATCAAACTGCGACCCGTAAGGAATATTGGGCATATCCTGCAGAAAGATCCAGCTTTCGGGTATTGTTCTTACGTTGATCTGTGAATGGGTAATGCCATATGCCATCAGGTTAGGAGGCTGTGTAATAATTACTGAATTAATATGAGGAAACCTCTTGTATATCTCCATATGAAGGTAAACACTTCTGCTTGGGATTTTCCCCGGCTCTCTTTGCCCGTTTTTTATTTGTACCACATCATCGGGCAGCAGATCCCACCTTTGCTTGTTGGTGGGGGTGATCAGAAAGTCATTTTCCTGCCAGCGCATGGAAACGGTTCCATAAGAACTGATCATTAACCCCTGCATGCAGGCACGATTGACAATACGGCATATTTCGGTTCTTTTTTCTGTTTCATCGGGTGGGTAGTTTACTTTGGTAGATTCGGGTATAGAAAAAGCTTTTTGAGATTGAAAAATATCAATCTGCTGATCATTTAAATGTTTTGTTTGCCCCAGGCGTTGTCCCAGCAAGGAGGAATGAGCACAAAATTCGAGTGTTTCGAAACGTTGAAAGGCTTCACCCATATCGCTGCCACCCACAACAGGGCCATGGTTTTCCATGATAACGGCCTTAAATCCTTTTTTAAACTCTTTACCAATGAGTGCTCCCAGGTCTTCGCTTCCGGGCAGTTCGTAGGCAGCATAGCCGATTGGACCACATATGTTTTTTGCCTGCGCGATCACGTTGGTATCCGGGATTTTTCGTGCGATACTAAAAGAGACCAGCGCTGGTGGATGAGCATGCACAATCGCTCTTATGTCGGGTCGCATCTTATAAATGGCACGGTGAAAAGGGAACTCTGAAGAAGGTTTGTGAGGACCAATAATGGTTCCATCTTTTTTCACACACATAATATCCCGCTCCTGCAGCGATCCTTTATCAACGGCAGATGGTGTAACCCAAATATCACCATTTTCATCAATCATGGAAATATTTCCTCCTGAAGTAGTGGTGAGTCCGCGATGGTAAATACGATTGATAATAACCACCAACTGCTCGCGTGGGTGCATAAACCGGGTGTCGAGTTTTTCATTCATAGGTGTAATTGTTTTTTATGTTTTGAAAAGATCGGGATAATTGATAGACTGACCATGCCTGAACAAGGTTTACTGTTTTTTATTTATCTTTTCATTAGAACTTCTTTTTCATAGTGTTGTACTTCTTTAATAAAATCGTTTCCGATGGGTACATCATTTCGCAGGCAATAATAATTAAACACATCGCCCCATGGCATGGATTTAAGGTTTTCGAGCAATGCCAGGCGTTCAAAAAGTTTTCCCTCTTCTTCATATGATCTCAGCATGTTTACGGGTTCGAGCAGGGCATACATAAATGCCTGTTGGGTGGCACGTACGCCGGTAATATAAGCACCCACACGGTTGATAGAAGCATCAAAGAAATCTAAACCAATATTTACACGATCGAGCGCCTGACTACGAATAATCTCCTGTGCTATAAGCATAATCCCTTCATTGAGGGTCACCACATGATCGCTGTCCCAACGCACGCCACGAGTAATGTGCAACAAAATACGATCTAAAAACTGAAGTACCGAAGAAATTTTATCCCCCACTTGTTCGGTGGGGTGAAAGTGTCCGTTATCCAGACATATTAACTTATGGTTGCGGATGGCATATCCGAGGTAAAAGTCGTGCGATCCCACCACCATTGCTTCCGAACCAATACCAAACAATTTGCTTTCAACAGCGTCTCTAAGATATTCGGCAGGATATTGCTCTGTAAATATTTCATCCAGCGATTCTTTTAAAAGTCGGCGGTGTGCAAAGCGATCAACTGGTGTATCTTTTGCTCCATCTGGTATCCAGATATTATTTACTGCAGGTGAATTGAGTTGCTTTCCCATTTCAGCAGCAATTCTGCGGGTTCTTTTCACGTGCTCTATCCAGAAGCGGCGGTGTTTTTCATTTTTTGAAGAGAGTGTAAAACCGTCATCTGCGAAAGGGTGCGAAAAGCATGTAGGGTTAAAATCAAGCCCTGTTTCATGCTTTTTTGCCCAGTCTATCCATGACTGAAAATGATCGGGTTCAATCTGATCGCGGTCAGTTTTCTTTCCCTGGAAATCACCATATATGGCATGCAGGTTTAATCTTTGTTTTCCAGGAAGCAATTGCATTACCTTGTCAATATCGTTTCTTAATTGTTGCAACGTTGTAGCTTTGCCGGGGTAATTGCCTGTAACTTGTATTCCACCACCCCCCAGGGCAGCGTCGGGAGTTTCAAAACCACCTACATCATCAGCCTGCCAGCAATGGAGCGAAATGTTCACTTTCCCCATTTGACTGATCACTTTATCTGTATCAACGTTTAGTTCTGCATATCTTTCTTTGGCGATCTGATATGCTTTTTCAATCATAGATGAATTGCTCATAAGGGAAATGTTTAGATTGTTTACGGGCAAAATTAATGTTTTTAGATCGAAAATTTTGCACATATCTACAAAACTTAGCACATATGTACAAACCTTTGCACAAATTTTCTCAAAAAACTTTTTTTTGTAGTATGTTTGGGTTAATTATGTATTTTTGAGCGGCAAAAATTAACAAATATTTGAGGTAGGTGAAGGCATCATTTCTCTGAAAATTGTTTCATGATGAAGATCATACAACCGGGCAATCCTAAAATAACAATGATATAAAATGTTAAAAAATGAAAGTTTCGTCCATTACCCAAAAGTTAGATAATTTGTATGAGTTTGACCGTGAACCGGTTACTAAAAACAAACTCCAGGGAATAGGAAATTTTTTAGGCATGTATGCCGGAGAGCATGTTGCCGGAACCGAATTTGTTATTGGCATTCTTTTCGTTGCCAATGGCGTTTCGGTAACAGATTTATTTATAGGGGGTTTTATCGGGAATTTGCTTGCTGTATTGAGCTGGGCATTTATCACCGCCCCCATAGCCGTAAAGGAGCGTTTGTCTCTTTATTGGCAGTTGCGCAAAATATGTGGTCCTGCACTTGTTTTTATTTACAATATTGTTAACGCATTGATGTTTTGTTTTCTCGCCGGTGCTATGGTTGCTGTTTCTGCCACCGCTGTGGGCATACCTTTTCAGATTAGCATGCCCGCTCTTGGCGATCTGTACCCCAACAGCATTGGATGGGTCATCACTGTTCTTATAGTAGGAGGTGTGATCACCAGCATTGCTATTCTGGGTTTCGAATCTTTGGCACGTTTTGCCAAAGTTGCTGCTCCCTGGATGTTTATCATCTTTATTGCCGGCGCCGTCAACAGTTTTCCCAAACTTGGTATTGCTACTGATCTGTCAAATTTTTGGCAGGTAGCCCATGAAGTCATCTGGACGGGAAAAGCCAAAGAGGGGATGACACAATTCACCATTTGGCACGTTATATTTTTCACCTGGTTGGCTAATGCTGCCATGCACCTGGGTATGTCCGATCTGTCTATTTTTCGCTATGCGAAAAAGTGGCATTATGGTTTTGCCTCTGCCGTAGGGATGTTTCTGGGGCATTATGTGGCATGGATTGCTGCGGGCGTATTATATGCTGCCGCTACCAGTGATGCTCCAGGTCCGGTTGCTTATCAGGCAGCAGGCATTGCAGGTGCCATTTGCGTAGTAATTGCAGGCTGGACAACCGCCAACCCTACGCTTTACAGAGCAGGGCTTGCCCTGCAGGTAGCATCCCCCAACTGGAAACGATGGAAGGTGACCCTGCTGGCGGGTGCCATCACTACGTTGGCTGCCATGTTTCCTGCCCTGGTTATGCAGTTGCTCGATTTTGTTGCCCTCTATGGGCTGGTGTTGATACCCATGGGAGGAATCATTTTCGCCGATTTCTATTTGCTTGAAAAAATAGGATTACAGCGGTACTATGCCGAAAAACAGAAAACAAACTTTAGCATGGCAGCGGGTATTACCTGGTTTGTATTGCTGGCTTTAGCGTTGTTTGCCAACCAGGTTTTGGGTATTACTATTTTCTTTCTTCCGGTACCTGTCTGGTTTGCCGCCATTGCTTTCTATCTGATCCTGTCTTTTGTTTTTCAGAAAAGGATAGCAACAGTTGCAGTCTGAATCAATTCCCATAGTAAATCCATTTAATACTCATATTTTTTATTATGAAAAAGAAAATTTGGAAAGTTATTTTTATCGTTATGGCAGCAACAGGTTTTTTGCTTACCCTGTTACCTTCTTTTTTTAACTGGCAGGGTTTACTTTCTCCTGAAAATACGCATAAGCTGATGCTTGCCGGCACCATTCTGTGGTTTTTGGGAGCCATATTTCTTTTTGGCAAGCCCCAAAAGACCCTTGAAACGCTGGAATAACTGTTTTGGTTTATGGATAGAAGAATGTACCGATAATTTTAATCCATCCTCGGATCGGGTTGAAAAGGCAGGCGTGCCATTTTTTCCACTTCTACGGATGGGAATCCGAATTCTTCTACCGCCTTGCCTTCAATCAGGTACACACCGTTTCCTGTAAAGGGATATTGCCTGAGCGATGGGGGGAAATGGACGGTATCAAAAAACTCCCCCTGATGATCGAGAAAACATCCGAAGTGCATCCATTCTTTTCGCACTGTGTGCACGTATTTAATGGTAACAAGATTGCCAACCATGCGTACTTTTTGTCCGGTCTTTTTAATCAGCTCATTGGCGGTGGTATCGCCTCTGTAAGAGGTTTTCAGCATTTTGAAAGGGGAGAGAGACACCGGAAAACCAATCAGTTCTGTTTCATCGTATGCATCTTCAATAGCATTGCTTT
>CAZPVB010000158.1:0-9015 GCA_964589855.1 uncultured Bacteroidales bacterium | reverse complement strand
TTCTTGCTGGTGCCCATTGGCATCATAATAATGTTGAGCATAACCGGCAACTGGGTACCCTACCAAAAAAGCAATACCATTGACACCACCGCCATAAAAGGGTATACATACTTTAAAAGTCATGGAGTAAATTTCGATCCCGGAAGTTCGGTAGATCTTTACAATGCTCTTTATACGACTGTGGGCATTCCGCACAGTTCGAAAGCCGGCAGAAGAGGATTGGATTGCTCTGGTTTGGTGAAAAAAATCTACAATGAAAATTTTAATGCAAATTTAAAAGGTGGTTCCAGAGATCTTCACAGAATATCAAAACCCGTAAAAAGGGAAAGAATGAAAGAAGGAGACCTGGTTTTTTTTAAGATTGGAACAAACCGGGTCAATCATGTTGGTATATACCTGAACAACAATAAGTTTATGCACTCTTCAGTTGAAAACGGAGTGAGCATAAATGACCTCACAGAACCCTATTACGCAAGAAACTTCTTTGCAGCGGGCAGAATAGAAGAACTAAACTTTTAAGGAGAAAAAAATGACGGGAGGCAATCTTTTCATTTCCTGCACGGCGTTTCTTTTTTTTGCTGACGATCAAATACAAGATCAATCACATGATCGGGTTTCACATTTTCCCCTTTTATAATGCATGAAGATTGCACATAAAATGGTTCTCTGATTTTTAGTTTGTTATCAATATAATCTTCCAGATCACCATCACCGATATCTGCAAGCAAGGGTCTGTCTCCCCGGGATTGCTTTAAACGGTAAGCCAACCCGGATGGTGTCATTTTCAGGTAAACAGTAATTCCCTTAGTGTTCATGATCTCTATATTGTTATAAAAGCACGGAGATCCTCCACCCGTTGCAACAATAAGGTTTTGCTGCGTGTCCAATTGTTGAAGAAATTCATTTTCTTTTCGCCTGAAATAATCTTCTCCTTTTTTTTTGAACATGTCAGCAATCGTCATATCCGCTTGCTTTTCCACTGCTTCATCCATATCTAAAAACGGATAGTCAATTTTATGGGCCAACCGTTTACCAAGTGTTGATTTCCCACTACCCATGAATCCTATTAAAAAAATGATCATAAAAACCGTGTTGTTTTGAAAGAAAGACCCCTTTCCTTTTATGACAAAAACTGTAAAACATATACCCTCTTTTGAATTATATCGGGGGTAAAATTGAGTCCTTCAGAAAGTATTACCAGCATTGCTATTCAAAGATACAAGAATAAAAGTAAATTTGCAGAGATTAAAAAGAGTTTTGCACTGTGCTATTCTTTCACCATCCCAGAGAATCATCATGTTAAAGAAAATATTTGCGGGAACAGAATTATTTAAGAACATATCTACCCTTGTTACGGGCACTCTTCTGGCACAACTGGTACCGATTCTTTTGCAGACCATCCTGCGACGAACCTATCCGGCTGAAGACTTTGGAGCTTTCGCCGTATTTTTGAGTGTTACCAGCATCTTAATGGTTGCAGCCAGTTTCCGCTACGAGATGTCAATTGTATTGCCCGATAAAAGATCCGACTCAGTAAATATAGTTTTTGCTGCAACATTTGCCTCGTTACTTTTCAATCTTTTGCTTCTGGCTGCCGTTTGGATTTTTAGTGACAGTTTCCTTGTCTTTCTCAATTTGGGCCAAGAGTACCGGTTTGTTTTGTTCTGGATTCCGGCAAGTACTTTTTTATTTAGCAGTTATCAGATCATGAACTATTACCTGGTGCGTTACAAAAGATACAGATCCATTTCGATCAACAAAATATCGAGAAGGATATCAGAAGGAGCCGGACAAACGGCTGCAGGTTTTGCCGGTTATTACAGCACTGGATTAATCATTGGGAATATTTTGGGGCATCTGGTCAATAATCTTTCAGGAATCATTCAGCTCATGAAAAGCGACTTTTCGCTACGCCTGTTTTCATGGAGAAGACAACGGGAGGTAATGCTTAGATACAGGGATTTCCCGATGTACAATATGATCCCTGCACTTTTAAATGCCATATGTATGCATTTACCGCTGATCCTGGTCAATAAATTCTACAACCAGGAAACAGCAGCCTATTTTGATCTTTCACGGCAGGTTCTGGTTTTACCTGCCAGTATTCTTGCCCTGAGTATTTCGCAGGTCATGTTGCAAAACATATCGGAAAAAAGAAGAAAAAGGGAAAGTTTTGTTGGTGACTTAAAAAAGATATTGCTTTTGTTAAGCATTCCTGCAGCAGGAATGTTCGTTATCTTTAGTATCTGGGCTCCCACCCTGTTTCGTTTATATGCTGGTGCAGAATACAGCACATCCGGAGAAATAGCAAGAATACTGGTTGCAGGTGCAGCGCTCAAACTTATTGTATCACCGGTAAGCAGTATTTTTGCCGCCATAGGCAAAATCAAGGTAGTAAGTTTATGGCATACCTTTTATTTCCTACTCATTTCATCTTTATTTTTATTTAAAGACCTTGATATTTTCTCTTTTTTGTACCTTTATTTAGGCATTGACCTTCTGGCGTACAGCATATTACTATCTTTGATTTTCTATGTGAGTCGTTCTTATGAGAAAAAACTGATAAATTCCTGATTTTTTTTACCAAATCGTAAAAAACAGCCCAATAATTTTACGACCTTTGTAAGGTTCAAATCCACCTATTCATGCAAAAAACAGGTCAAAGAATATTTCTTGCACAAAGATTTACCTATATCATGCTTTCAATAATTCTGTTCTTATACGGGATTATTGCTGTGCGTAATTTTTTGTATCCTATCGCCTTTGGTTTTTTACTGGCATATCTACTCTTTCCCATTGTCAACTTTCTTGAGAAAAAGGGTGTTCCACGCATCCTGGCAAACCTTATCAGCATATTATCGGTGCTGGGCATCATTACTACTTTGATATTGTTCGCATCCAACAAAGTAGCAACACTGAGTGCAGATATTTCAAAACTATTCGACAGAGCTACCAAAAACATTTCAGGATCGCTGGCAAATATTGGCGAATTTTTCGGATTTGAACCCACACAAACCAAAGAGATCATCCAGCAACAATCTTCTCAACTCCTGGAAACCGGGGGAGATTATATACAGAATATATTTTCTGCTACTACCAGTACTGCCGTAGCCATTGGATTACTACCAGTATACATCTTTCTTTTTTTGTATTACAGAACCAAATTTGCATACTTTTTACTCAAAATTGTACCCAACAACCGGAAATCGGAAATGGTGAAAATTTTGCGGGAAATATCTACAGTGGCAGCAAGGTATATGGGTGGAGTGATCGTTGTTGTATTGATTTTAAGCATTCTAAACTCATTGGGTTTATTTATTATTGGTATGCGTTACGCTATACCGCTTGGAATTATGTCTGCCTTTATGAACTTCATTCCTTATTTCGGTACTTTGCTTGGTGGTCTGATTCCCTTACTTTTTGCGCTTGTAGTCGAAAACGATCCGGTTTTGGTCTTCAGGGTTATCATTTTATTTATTATAATCCAGTTTACTGAGAACAATATTCTCACACCCAATATTGTGGGTAGCAATGTGAAGATCAACCCCTTTTTCATCATCACCGGATTGGTGGCAGCAAGCATGGTTTGGGGTATTCCGGGCATGTTGCTGATCGTACCTTTTCTGGCTATATTGCGCATTGTTTTCTCACATATCGATTCCATGAAACCCTATGCCTATTTATTGGGGCAGGAAGGTACCTCTAAACATGCCATCAGCATAAAAAACATAAAAAAGAAAATTAAATTACTACGAAAAAGAAAAAATAAATCCGGCAATAATAAAGACAAATACTGATTTACCAAAAATGTAAATATTTTAAAATCAAATTCTTTGTTTATTTTTTTTCAATTGCCATGAAATAAACCCACGGTTTTATTATATTTGCTCCGAAATATAAAAAAACATTTAACAAAGAATCACCAATTCTTTTTTTTATGAAACTTAGCGCAATCGATTTCGCAATCATTCTTGTTTACCTTGCTTTTACTATCATTATTGGATTGGTGATGAAAAAGTACGCCAAACAAGGCAAAGGCTCTTACCTGCTGGGAGGAAACAAACTTCCCTGGTACATGCTGGGCTTATCAAATGCATCAGGAATGTTTGATATCTCCGGAACCATGTTGCTGGTTACCTGGGCATTTGTTTATGGGCTCAAAAGCATCTGGATACCCTGGCTCTGGCCGGTATTCAACCAGATTTTTCTCATGGTATACCTGTCGATGTGGCTGAGACGCTCCAATGCCACCACCGGGGCAGAATGGATTGCCACTCGTTTCGGCAAAGGTAAAGGCTCTGTAATGTCGCACAACATCGTTGTGGTGTATGCCTTGATCAGTTGCCTGGGTTTTCTGGCCTACGGCTTTATTGGTTTGGGTAAATTCATGATGATCTTTATACCATGGGAATATGTTTCTTTTCTCATCCCTTTTGAGGTTTCTGCCGAATATGTTCCCCATGTTTATGGAATTTTGTTTACTCTTTTTGCCATGTTTTACGCCATATTGGGTGGCATGAGAAGCATTGTATGGGCAGATTTGATGCAATATATTATCATGACCGTCTCTTCCATTGCTGTGGGGGTAATCGCCATTTCATCCCTCAATCAGACAGGAATGCTCAATGTGCCCGATTCATGGTTTTCTCCGTTTTTTGGATGGGAACTCAACATGGACTGGTCGGGCATTATTGATGAAGTGAATCAGCATATCAAAAGCGACGGATATTCTTTGTTTGGTATTTTCATGATGATGGTACTTTTTAAAGGTATATTGGTGAGTGCTGCCGGCCCGGCACCGAATTACGATATGCAGAAAATTCTTTCTGCCAAAACACCCAAAGAGGCATCTTTGATGAGCGGTTTTGTTTCCGTTGTCCTGATGCCTGTCAGATATTTTATGGTTGTAGGATTTGCAGTACTGGGATTACTCTATTACGATGAACTGAACCTTATTGTAGGCAATAGCATTGATTTCGAACAAATCCTCCCCTCAGCCATCAATAGTTTTATTCCGGTCGGACTTATGGGTTTATTACTGGCCGGACTTCTGGCAGCTTTTATGTCAACTTTTGCAGGCACTTTAAACGCTGCACAAGCCTATGTAGTTAACGACATTTACCTGAAATATATAAACCCGGAAGCTACCAATCAAAAAGTAGGAACCATATCTTATATAGTAGGTGTTTTGGTTGTTGCGGTCAGTATCATTTTCGGATTGTTTGCCGAAAACGTAAATAGCATTCTTCAGTGGATCGTATCTGCGTTATGGGGTAGTTATGTGGCATCTAATGTCATCAAATGGTACTGGTGGCGATTTAATGGTCATGGATATTTTTATGGAATGGTATCCGGTTTGCTTGCGGCCATGATCATTCCACTATTTTTCCCGGGAATTCTTCAGTTGTATCTGTTCCCTGTTTTTCTGGTCATATCAATAGCAGGTTGCATTTACGGTACCTACAAACACCCATCTACAGACGAGGAAACACTTATTGAATTTTATCGCAAGGTACGCCCCTGGGGATTCTGGAAACCCATTCATGAGAAGGTAAAAGCAAAGTATCCTGATTTTGAAAAAAATAAAGATTTCAAAAGAGATATGTTTAATATCCTTGTGGGGGTAGCTACCCAAACGCTGTTGGTTATATTACCCTTTTACATTATTGTACAACAATTTACCTCTCTTGCCATTACCCTGATTCTTTTGGTGATTTGCATCATTTTGCTGAAAAAATTCTGGTACGATCATCTCTCGAAAATAACTGATTAATAAAATAATTCACATAATTCATTTGCGCGGACAAAAAAGATAGGAGGAGAAAATCAATGAATGATCAACATTTCAAACAAAAACTGGAAAGTCTCCAAAAGGAACAAGAAGAATTTCTACAACAAAAAAACACCCCTTTACCTGATTACAATGGTATATATACAAGGTATAAAAACCCTGTGGTTACGGCGGCACATGCTCCTTTGCACTGGCGATTTGATTTTAATCAGAAAACCAATCCACTTCTCATGGAGCGTATTGGTGTAAATGGTGCTTTCAATGCAGGTGCCATAGAATTTAACAATAAATATTGCCTGATGGTAAGGGTAGAAGGGTATGACAGAAAATCCTATTTTGCGGTTGCAGAAAGTGAAAACGGTATTGATAACTTCCGCTTTTGGGATTACCCTGTTTTGATGCCTGCTGCTGATGAACATGAAACCAACATTTATGACATGCGTCTTACCAGACATGAAGATGGTTGGATATACGGACTTTTTTGTGCAGAAAGAAAAGACCCTGATGCCGCCCCTTTCGATACATCGTCGGCTTTGGCGAAAGCCGGAATAGCACGCACAAAAGATTTGCAAAACTGGGAAAGACTTCCCGATCTTAAAACCCAATCTTCGCAGCAGCGCAATGTGGTGTTGCATCCAGAATTTGTAGATGGAAAGTATGCGCTGTATACAAGACCTCAGGATGGTTTTATTGATGCCGGAACTGGTGGCGGCATAGCCTGGGCTCTTTGCGAATCCGTTGAAAATGCTGTGATTCATGACGAGAAAGTAATCGACGGACGTATATATCATACTATTAAGGAGGCAAAAAACGGCCAGGGACCCGCACCCCTGAAAACAGAAAAAGGTTGGTTGCACCTGGCCCATGGCGTTAGAAATTGTGCTGCCGGACTTCGTTACGTACTCTATATGTTTATGACAGACCTGAAAGATCCTTCAAAGGTTATCCATCGCCCAGGTGGATATTTCATGGCACCCCAATATGAAGAAAGAACAGGGGATGTTTCAAATGTTTTGTTTACCAATGGTTGGATTGCAAATGAAGATGGCTCAGTATTTATCTATTACGGCTCATCTGACACACGGACACATGTGGCTGTAAGTAGTATCGAAAGACTTCTGGATTATGCCATCAATACTCCTGAAGATGGATTAAACAGCACGAAAAGTGTAGAAAACATTTATGCCCTGATTGATAATAACAGGAAATTTTTGTAAGATCGATCAGATTCGATCTGGTAAAAGAAAAAATCTTTCTTTGTAGTAAGTAAATTCTGGCAGAAACAAATTATTTTTACAGAAAAAAACAAAGTCTGCACATTGCAAGATTGCAATCGCACAAATGTTTTTGCAATTACAACAAGTTCCTAAAGTAGAACCGAAATAAAAAACAAAAACTATGGCAAAAAAGATCAAAGCAGGATTAATTGGTGGTGGTGAAGGTTCCTTTATTGGGGCGGTACACTACAAAGCAGCCATGCTCGATGGATATTATCAACTCGTATGTGGTGCTTTCAGCAGCGATCCGGCAAAATCACTGCGATCATCCGAAAACTATCATGTAGAACCAGCGCGTGCTTACGGTTCGTGGCAGGAAATGTTTGAGAAAGAGGCAGCAATGCCTGCTTCTGAAAAAATGGAGGTAGTAATTATAGCAACACCCAATCATTTGCATTTTCCTCAGGCTATGATGGCATTGGAAAAAGGGTTTCACGTCATTTGCGACAAACCCGTTACCATCTCTCTGAAACAGGCATTGGAACTGGAAAAAAAGGTAAAGGAAACCGGTAAGGTGTTCGCTCTTACACACACCTACACCGGTTATCCTATGGTAAAAGAGGCAAAACACCTTGTGGCAATGGGGAAAATAGGTAAAATAAGAAAGGTGGTGGTTGAATACCCACAAGGATGGCTCTCAACCCCTCTTGAAAAAGAAGGGCAAAAGCAGGCATCGTGGCGCTCCGAACCCGAGTTCAATGGACCAGGAGGATGCCTGGGAGATATTGGCGTTCATGCCGACAACCTGGTAGGGTTTATTACCGAACTAAAAATCAAAGAATTATGTGCAGACATCACTTCTTTTGTTCCGGGTCGCAAACTGGATGACGACGCCTCTGTATTGCTTCGCTTTGAAGCAGGAGCTAAAGGACTACTGTATGCCAGCCAGGTAGCTGCCGGGGAAGAGAACGACCTGAAAATCTGGATATATGGTGAGACCGGAGGACTGGAATGGCATCAACAGGAACCCAATACGCTTCTGCTGAAACCCCTCGGACAACCAGTGCAAATTCTAAGAGCCGGGGCCAATCATGGCGGGTTAAGCGAAAAAACATTATGGAACCTGCGCGTGCCCGGAGGACATCCCGAAGGATACATCGAGGCATTTGCAAACATTTATCGCAATGCCGCTTACCACATCAATAAACAAAAAGACCCTGATCTCGATATCCCGGGTTTTATTGAATATCCCACCATAGAAGATGGTGTAAGAGGGATGAGGTTTATTGAAAAAGTAATTGAATCGGCGAATAGTACGATAAAATGGATCCCGTTTCATGACTAAGCAAAACTGCAGGAAAACACCACTATCGGTTTATGATTGTGTTTTGATTTGCTTTTTTACACTTTAATGTTACACTTTCTACCATGGTAATCATGAGGATGATTACCATGGTTTAAAAGACCACAACGCCAGAATAAATTACGAACACAATTGCAAAATCTGGCATCCATCGTTTTTGGAACCAAAACAGTTTTTACAAAATGCATCCCAAAAAACAATATTGTTTCATCAATCAATGTTTAAAAAAAGGGGAATGGGATGCAAAAACATCCACCAAAAATAACACACAAACCCATAACAGAACATAGAAAAAATGTCCTTATAGTTGTTAGGTCTGACAGTTACAAAGGAAAAGATAAGCATATAATACGCATAACGTCAATGGAGATATGCGCTCGTTGTAGCCAATTTAATGAACAATACTGCTAAACATATAAAATTGAGGATTAACAAATCTGAGCTTGACGTTATCAATGAGATAATTGAGTCAAAAACGGATTACTTTGACCTTGAAATTATTAATGAGAAAACCTGCATTTTGACTTATAATAGTATAGATAAGGTCGAGTTTAAAGAGGCTAAATAAAATCAGGCTTATGAATAAACAATTAACATCATCAGATATCGAAAGCATTGTGCAATCAGGCGAAGGCTACAATGCC